>CAJXKR010000204.1 GCA_913055815.1 uncultured Desulfohalobiaceae bacterium
ATACAAGATGGTCACGGACATAATTGAACAGGAAAGCCTGTACCAGGACTACAACATATACATATTTCACGGTACCGACGGAGACGACTGGGACTCGGACGGCAAACAGACACTGCCGGCACTGAGGAACATGCTCTCCTACGCCAACCGAATAGGTATATCCATAGCTGGAAGCGACTATGCCGGCCGCAAAAGCAACGTGCAAAGCTACCTGGAAGCCTCCAACCTGCTCGCGGAAAAACACGCTTATCTGCGCACGGACATTATACCGGAAAATGCGGACGAAAACCGGCTCATCGAGGGTATTCGCCATCTCACCACCGAGGAGGAATCAATAAGCGGCTAAACTGCCCTGTATAACTTTAGCTCTCCAGTCACGGGAGGGACAGAATGGAATTAATAGACCAGCATTCCAAAAAGATAATGGAAGGATGCAAGGAAAGGGCCAGGGACATGGGCCTTGATTTCGAGAACCAGACCCTGGAATATATTGTTAGCAACAAGGACCTTCTCGAACTCACTCCCAAAATGATGATCCCCACTCTGTACGACTACTGGGTGCAGGATGTGGAAGTGCTGAAGGAGAAGGGAAGGTACGACCTCTACCCGGTAAATCCTTTTGAAACAGTTATCAACACCCGTCCGGCAATTTCTTTTTACAACGACAACAATCCGGACTGGATGAATGTAATGATATTCTACCATGTACTGGCGCACATAGATTTCTTCCAAAACAACTACTACTATCAGGACACCTGGAATTACGATTTCAAGGGAGAAGCCCTGGCTGACAAGAGACTGATCGCTAGACTGAGATCGGAAAAAGGCCGCTGGGTGGATTATATAATAGAATTTGCCCGGAGCATGGACAACTTAGTGGGTTTTTACCAGGAATTGTCCAGACAGGACCGTCCCTGGTTGAAGAGCAAGCAGCAAAGAGAAATAGACTATTATTTTGACATTTTCCTGCAAAACGAAAAGCAAGTTAGCACCCAAGAATACTTAGACGCAATTCAAGAATACAATCTTTATATACGCGAACACGACGAATCTGTTGGACATCAGCTTTTCTTCTCCCATGTCAAGAAAAAGTACCCGGAATTCGAAGAGAAGTTCAAAAATTATCTGGAAACTTTCCATACAGGTCAACAGGATTTGATACAGTTTATCATGGAAAACTCCGAATTTTTGAACAAACGGGATAACAAATGGATAAAGTCAGTGCTGGAAGTGATACGCAAGACCTCGGTATTCTTTCAACCTCAAATACGTACCAAGATCATGAACGAAGGCTGGGCAACATATTGGCACGAAAACCTTTTTCTGAACGACGACAGGATCAAGGGACACGAAGTGGATTTTGCCAAGACACACAGCAAAGTAGCCTCCCTGTCCAGGGTGGGAATGAATGCCTACGCTATAGGCAGCAGATTATTCAAACAAATAGAAGAGTACGGAGACAAAGGCAAGTATTCATTGGACTACTACAATCTGTTGGATATTAATCAAAGAAAAGATTTTGACCAAGAGAAGCATAAAGGAAGAGAGCTAATATTCAAAGTAAGACAGAACTACTGTGACTTCATGTTCATAAGGGACTTTATAAATCAGGATTTTGTAAATCAACATCAACTTTTTGTAGCAGGAAAAAAACTAAACCGGTCCAAAAGAAAATGGGAATACTATGTTAAAAGCCGGAAAGCAGAGGACTATAGACGCATGTTGTTGGACAATCTGTATCATCCCCCACACATCGGTTTCTCGGTAACAGAAAACGGAACTCTATATTTGAAACACCATTTCGAACAAAGACCACTGGTACAGGAATACATCTACAACACCATGCTGGGAATCGAATATCTCTGGGGCAGGCCGGTTCAATTGGAAACCCACGAAGTGGAATCCATAAGCGCAGAGTCGCAGGACGAGGAGGCAGATATCACCTGGAAGAAAGTACTGTACAGCATGGAAAACAAGAGATTAACCAAGAAACTTTTATAAATCGGTATGTTCAATGAACTCCAAGGAGTGAGCCATGCAAAACAAAAACTTGCAAAATGCCATAGAATTTTTGTCCACAACCAATGGGAGCAGGATCTACAAGCCCATGGACTTTAAGGAACTTTTGGAGCAACTGCACTGCAAACCGGAAAGAATACTGCGCAATGTATTTCAACTCTTTTACGACATGGTCAAGACCTACGTAGGGGAAGGAATTGACGAATATACACAGGACCCGGAGTCTATAAACTACAAGTACTACGATTGTTCCAAGCTGTTTGTCCAGGGCCTGGATCACCCTTTTTTTGCAGACAGGCTTTTTGCCAATAGACTAATGAATCTGGTAGATTCTTTGAAACGTAGCGCGCAACAAAACAAGATATATATATTCAAAGGGCCACCGGGATCTGGCAAGAGCACCTTTTTAAACAATCTACTTAGGAAATTCGAAGAATACAGCAAGAGCGAAGAGGGAATGATCCTAAAAACCATCTGGCGTTTGGAACCAGCCAAATTAGGTGTGGACATTTCCAAAATAGATTCCAATATCCAGGAGAATTATATAGAAATACCCTGTCCCTCTTTCGATCACCCTGTCTTAATGATCCCCAAAGAATACAGAAAGGATTTCTTCCAGGAAATGTTTTCAGACAGCGAGTTCAAACAGCGCCTTTTCAATGACAAGGAATTTGATTGGATTTGGAGGGACGAACCGTGCACTATTTGCACTTCTTTGTACAAGGCTCTTTTGGAAAAATTGCAGGATCCTTGGCAAGTCTTCCAGATGATCTACTCTCAACCCCACCATTTCGATCGCAGGCTAGGTGAAGGTATTTCCGTATATACTCCCGGTGACAAGCCTCTAAACGAAAATTATTTCACTAATCCGGAACTACAAAAGAAAATTGACTCACTGCTCAAAGATAGCAACAGGGTAAAATATATTTTCTCGCAGTTTGCAAAAACCAACAACGGGATCTACGCACTTATGGATATAAAATCCAACAACGAAACCAGATTTATGGATCTACACAACATAGTCAGCGAGGGCAGCCACAAAGTAGAAGAAATTGAAGAAACAGTGCACTCCCTTTTTCTAGCTGTCATGAACCCGGAAGATCAAAAAATAATCCAGAATGTTGGCTCTTTTGAGGACAGGATTGAATATATCAAGATCCCTTATGTATTGGATATATCTACGGAAGTGGAGATTTACAGGAATACTTTCGGGCAGCAAGTCGAAAATAGCTTTTTACCCATGGTCCTGCAAAATTTTGCCCGGGTAATAATCTCCACGCGGCTGAACAAGGAATCACCGGCACTTTTGGAATGGATAAACTTTCCCCGCAAATACAAGGATTTTTGCGATGAAAACCTGCATTTATTAAAAATGGAAATCTTCCGAGGGCATATACCCAACTGGCTCTCGGAAATCGATAAAAAGAATTTTACTGCCGAGAGAAGACGCAAAATAATACAGGAAGCGGAGAAAGAAGGAGAAAAAGGCATCTCCGGACGGGAATCCATTAAGATATTCAACGATTTTTATTCCCGGCACGCCAAAAATGGTAAATTGATAGACATGAACACACTTTGTACGTTTTTTAACAATGCAGCACGGGAAATTGCCGAACTCATTCCGGAAAAGTTTCTGGATGCCCTGGTAAATCTATACAATCACAATGTGCTTCAGGAAGTCAAAGAGTCTATGTACTACTACAACGAGGAAAGGATTTCCCGGGATATTCAGAACTATCTGTTTGCAGTCAACTTCGACCTCGGAAATACTCAGACCTGTACCTTCACCGGGGAACAACTGGAAATCACCCCGGAATTCTTTGAAAATATAGAGAACAAACTGCTACATCCCCAGGAAGACAGAAGGACCAAGAGAGATTTCCGGGAGAATACCCAGAAAAAGTATTCTTCTGTTACCCTGCCCCAGGAAATTATGCAGGAAAAGAAAAACATTCTGGACACTCAGATATATCAGGACTTGTTTCAGAGATATGTTTACAACCTAAAGGAAAAAGTCTTAGAGCCCTTTTTAGACAACGAAAACTTCCGCCGGGCAATAAAGAGTTATCACGAAGAGGAATTCAAGAGTTACGACAAAAGGATACAAGAGGACGTTGAATTCCTGATCCGGAATTTGTGCAACAAATTCGGCTATTCCGAAGAGGGAGCCAAAGAAATATGTATATATGTTATTGACAACGATCTTGCCCAAAAATTTGATCTGGAACTGACATGAAAAAACTGTGTAAGAGTAAGTGTATGTGACTGTTAAGAAGAAGTCTTACAGACACGGTCACTTTCCAAGCTCATAAGTTGTTAAGCTGCCTTAGCAAGAAGAAAGAGATTATGAGCCGTAACTTCTTGCTTAACAGCTCAATAGCTCAGCAACTTAACAACTCTTTCATGCTTTGTTTTGCCCGGTAAGGCTCTTAAAGCGTGTACGTTTATAATTTTGGAGTAAAAAAGGTATAGTTATGCAGAACTACGAGCCGGTCAAGGTTGAGGAAAAATGGCAAAAGATCTGGGAAGATAATCGTTTCTTCAATTCCAGGTGCGATTCTGACAAAGAGAAATACTATGTCCTGGAAATGTTTCCCTATCCTTCTGGTCGTATCCACATGGGCCATGTAAGGGTCTATACCATAGGTGACGTGGTTGCCAGATACAAGTGGATGAAGGGGTACAATGTCTTGCATCCCATGGGATGGGACGCCTTTGGGTTGCCTGCTGAGAACGCGGCTATAGAACACGGTATCCACCCTGCTACCTGGACCTATCAAAATATAGAGGAAATGAAGGCGCAGCTCAAGAAGATGGGATTCTCCCTGGACTGGGAGCGGGAGTTCGCAACCTGTGACAAGGAGTACTATTGCTGGGAGCAATTGTTTTTTCTGGAATTGTGGGAAAAAGGTCTGATTTATCGAAAAGAGGCGGCTGTGAACTGGTGTCCTGGGTGCAGCACCGTGCTGGCAAATGAACAAGTGGAAAATGGCGAATGCTGGCGTTGTGACTCCGAAGTGGAGCAAAGGGAATTTCCGCAGTGGTTTTTGAAGATCACTGAATACGCTGAAGAACTCTTGAACGGACTCGATCGGCTGACCGATGGTTGGCCGGAGCGCGTGCTCGCTATGCAGCAAAATTGGATCGGCAAGAGTGAAGGAGCGGAAATAGAATTCCCTGTTGCAGGTTTGGATACAAAACTGAACGCATTTACTACCAGGCCGGATACCCTGTTCGGTGCAACTTTTATGTGCCTTGCACCGGAACATCCTCAAGCCAAGGAGCTGGCAGAGTACAGTGCCTATAAACAGGAGATCCAGGAATTTATTTCCAGGATGCAGACTGAAGACAAGGAGAACAGGGTGGACGAGAACCGGGAAAAGGAGGGAGTCTTTACTGGTTTGTACTGTATAAACCCCCTCACCGGCAGCAAGATGCCCATATACTTGGCCAACTTTGTCTTGATGGAATACGGTACCGGGGCTATCATGTCGGTGCCGGCGCACGATCAGCGGGATTTTGAATTCGCCAGGAAATTCGGGCTGGATATCAAAGTGGTGATCCTTCCGGATGGGAATGCGGATAACGGACCCCGGGACCAGGCATATGAAGGTCCAGGGATTATGGTTAATTCCGGGCCATTTAGCGGAATGCAAAACGAGCAGGGCAAGAAGGAAATAACCTCCCTGCTGGAAGAGAAGCAAATCGGCAAAAAATCGATCAATTACCGCTTGCGGGATTGGAATATCTCCAGGCAACGCTATTGGGGCGCTCCCATACCTGTTATATATTGTGAGCATTGCGGGATTGTACCTGTTCCCAAACAGGACCTGCCAGTGGAGCTGCCGCTGAATGTGAAAAATCGTGCAGACGGAAGGTCCCCGCTTCCGGAATCCCGCGAGTTCCTGAACGTGCAGTGCCCCAAGTGTTCTGCACCTGCCAAGAGAGAAACAGATACCATGGATACCTTTGTGGAATCCAGCTG
>CAJXKR010000205.1 GCA_913055815.1 uncultured Desulfohalobiaceae bacterium
AAAAAAGATTTGAAAATGTCTGGATTCCGCAAAGGCAAGGTGCCTTCTTCAGTAGTGGAGAACAAATTCAAGAAAGAGATCTCTCAACAGGCAGGCCAGGATCTTTTGAACGTACATTTTAATCAGATCTTTGGGGAGTTGGGACTGCAACCACTTGCCGGAGTGGATGTGGATGCCGGTACTATGGAAAGGGATCAGGATTACGAATACTCTTTCAGCTTCGAATTTTTGCCGGAGTTGGATTTGCCGGAGTATTACGGGCTTAAAGCCCAGCAGAAAAAAGTCGATATAGGAGAAGAGGCGGTAGAGAATACTATTCGCAAGATCCAGACTGAAAATTCCACCCTGCAGTTCGTGAAGGAAGATCGGACTCCCGAGGACGGAGATGTGGCTGTGATAGATTTTGCCGCCTATCAAAACGGCGAACAGATAGAAGGTATACAGGCTTCCGGTTTTGAACTTCCCTTGGGAGAAGGGCAGTCCCTTGAAGAATTCGAATCCCTGATCAAGGGAATGACTCCGGGAGCAAGCGGAGAACAGGAGATCACCCTGCCGGAAGATTTTATCAGTTCCGAGTTGGCCGGGCAGACTGTCACCATGAGTGTTACCCTGAATTCTATCAAGGAGAGGATCCTTCCGGAAGTTGACGCGGATCTTGCTCAACAGGTGGGAAATTTTTCTTCAGCAGAAGAAATGAAGGAAAAAATAAAAGAGAATATATATAATTATCTCCACGGAATGGAAAAATCCAAAACCCAAAATCAATTGCTGGAACAACTGAAATCCCAAGTAGAAGTAACTCCTCCTGAGTCACTGGTGGAATCGCAGTTGGACAGTTTGTTGCAAAACAAGAAGGAACGCCTGGAGAAACAAGGCAAAAGCCTGGAAGCAGAGGGCGGAGAAAACAAGGTTCGCGAGGAGTTGCGCGAGGAAGCCCGGGATATGGTGCGAAGTCACGTAATACTGCTCACTATAGCGAACAAGGAAGGTATGACTGTTTCGGATCAGGAGATTCAACAGCACATCGTCAACTTGGCCACCAAGAATAATCAGGATCCAAAGACCCTGATGGATTACTTTGAGAACAACAACATGATGTATGCCTTGAGGGATAGTTTGCTTGCTGACAAGGCCATGGAACATGTGTACAATCATGCGGATATTGAAGAAGTGGAAGGAGAGACACAGGGAGAAGAAACAGAGGCCGAAACTTCAGAGGACGACTGATCAAAATAACCGGATTTGAATTTTGCCTTTCAAATCCGGTAAAAGGACTTGAAAAAAAATTTCCAAGTAAATATCATTAACATGAAAAAGTTTTATGTTTTAGAGTTTTAAGGTTTTAAGTAAGAAAAAGAACCAATAGCCTGTTTATTCAACAAGTTGAGTACCTTTTCTCGCAACGAAAGTATTCGTTGACGAGATTGCCCATGCTTCGTTGTGTCCGCCAGGGCATCGGGGGTTGATATAGGATGTCGATCAAGCACCACCCAAATTGGCGTGGCATGATTAATAATGTACCTGTAGCAAGGTTTGCGGTGGATCCTGCATTAGGCCTTTATTAGGGGGTGCATTGAGAGGAAAGTAATATGGCAAAAGTTTTTCTATAGGTAAATAAATCCAATTACGAGGTGTTAATACATGAATATACCAATGGTTGTAGAGACGACTGGACGAGGAGAGCGTGCCTACGATATTTTTTCCCGTCTTTTAAAAGACAGGATTATACTTTTAGGCACTCCGGTTGACGATTATATTGCAAATTTGATTTGTGCCCAACTACTTTTCCTGGAATCCGAGGATCCGGACAAGGAGATCAATTTTTATATCAACAGCCCTGGAGGTTCTGTAACTGCCGGGTTGGCCATTTACGACACCATGCAGTATCTTTCCGCACCAGTAACCACCTTGTGCCTGGGACAAGCATCAAGCATGGGAGCAGTGTTATTGGCCGGCGGTTCCGAAGGAATGCGGTATACCCTGCCTCATGGAAGGGTCTTGTTGCATCAACCCATGGGAGGATTTCAGGGGCAGGCGAGTGATATAGATATTCAGGCAAAGGAAATCATAAGGCTCAAGAGCACCTTGAACAAGATACTCTCCCATCATACCGGTCAAGCAGTGGAAAAAGTGGAAGTTGACACTGACCGGGATTATTTCATGACTGCAGAAGAAGCCTTGGAATACGGAGTGGTGGACAGGGTACTTACTTCCAGAAAAGAAATAGAATCTTCAAACAAGTAAGGATTGAATTATGAGCGAAGATCAGGAAACTAACGAACTTTGTTGCACATTTTGCGGCAAGACACAGGACAAGGTCCAGAGATTGATAGCCGGACCGGATGTGTATATATGTGATGAGTGTGTATCACTTTGCAACGATATACTAACTCAGGACAAAATCAGCGAGGATAGCCAAAGCGGGGGATTACTCCCCCCTTCCGATATCAACAATTCCCTGGATGAACATATTGTGGGCCAGGACGAGGCAAAAAGGGTTTTGTCAGTGGCTGTTTACAATCATTATAAAAGGGTGCGTTATCAGGAAACAGCCAAAAATGACATACAACTGGACAAGAGCAATATACTGCTCCTGGGACCCACCGGATGCGGGAAAACGTTGATGGCCCAGACACTTGCCAAGATATTGAATGTACCTTTTGCGATAGCAGACGCGACTACACTGACCGAGGCTGGTTATGTGGGGGAAGACGTGGAAAACATCCTGGTGCAACTTCTTCAAAATGCGGATTACGATGTAGAGGCGGCTTCCAAAGGGATTATCTACATTGATGAAATAGACAAAGTATCTAAAAAGGCTGACAGTGCCTCTATTACCAGGGATGTTTCCGGTGAGGGAGTACAGCAGGCCCTGTTAAAGATTATAGAAGGGACCGAAGCAAGCATCCCTCCCAAGGGGGGGCGCAAGCATCCTCAACAGGAATATATTAAGTTGGATACCAGTAATATACTCTTTATAATGGGCGGTGCCTTTATCGGGTTGGACCAGGTGATCCAGCAAAGGACAAAAGGCAGTGCACTGGGATTTGGTGCTGATATTGTCTCCAGCAAACAAGATTCACTAGGAGAAATCTTGCGGGAGAATCAACCCGATGATTTGATAAAATTCGGTTTGATTCCGGAGTTTGTGGGACGTATTCCGGTAGTGACCGCCCTGGACGAGTTGGAAGAAGATGATTTGGTACATATTCTCACTGAACCCAAAAACGCATTGGTCAAACAGTATCAAAAGTTGTTCGAGCTGGACAATGTAAACTTGAAGTTTACCCAGAATGCCCTGCGGTCTATAGCTTCCAAATCGATGGAGAGGAAGACTGGTGCCAGAGGACTAAGAACCATAATGGAATCCATTATGATGGATATAATGTACAGGTTGCCCTCCATGAAAGATATCAAGGAGTGCGTAGTGAACAGGGCGGTAGTGGAAGAAGGTGCCGAACCCATGTTGTTCTATGATCAAGAAGCCAAGAGCGCTTAATATGAAAAAGTTTTATGTTTTAGAGTGTTAAGGTTTTAAGTAAGAAAAAGAACCAATAGCCTGTTTATTCAACAAGTTGAGCACCTTTTTTCGCAACGAAGGTTTTCGTTGACGAGATTGCCCATGCTTCGTTGTGCCCGCTAGGGCATGGGAGTTAATATGAAAGTAGTTGTTCTCGCTACTTCGTAGACGAGATTGCCCATGTTTCCTTGTGTGCCAGCTTGGGCATGAGAGCTAATATTAAAAACACTTTAAGGTGGGCAGTTCAACTATATTTTAAAAGTTCCACCTTGATTATAAAAACCGTAAGCCCGGCATCGGGGGTGCGGGTAGATGAAATCTCTGATTGCCAGAATTTGAGATTCAGGAGTGAAGTAGGAGGCAAAATGAGCGAATTGGAACAAGATAACGTTTATAAATATAGCAACCTTCCCTTGATGACCCTTAGGGATGTAGTCATGTTCCCCAGGGCAATAATACCCTTGTATGTGGGCCGTGATGTTTCCATAAAGGCAGTGGAAGAGGCGCTTGTGGATTACGACAAACAGATATTTCTGGTTACCCAAAAAAATCCGGAAATAGAAAAGCCCGAGACCGCGGATCTATACGAAGTGGGGGTGGTTTGTAAAATTTTGCAGTTGTTGCGTTTGCCGGACGGGACCGTAAAGGTCTTGTTTGAAGGGCTGCAAAGGTCCAAGTTCAAGGGAAGCGATCCTTTGTTTACTGAAAGCAGTTCTTATCCGGTTGTGGAAGTGGAAATACTGCAAGAAAGCAGTGTCCAGGGTACGGAAACCGAAACCTTGCTGCAGATGACCAGGGAGACGGTGGAACAATTCGCAGAGTCCAACAAGCAAATGTCAAGCGAGACATTGAAGTCTATTACCGAAGTTGACGATCCCGGACAAATGGCGGATTTGATAGTGCCCAACCTAAAGGTGGGTTACGAGAAAAAGCAGGAAATCCTGGAAATCCTGGACTCCTACAAGCGACTGGAGGAAGTGTACGGGCTGCTTATAAGTCAAATCGAGCACAACCAAGTGGAAAACAAGATAAATGAGCGGGTAAAGGAACAGATCGAGGAGAATCAGAAGCAGTACTATCTAAATGAACAATTGAAGGCAATTCACAAGGAAATGGGGGCTGAGGACGATCCCACGGCCGAGGGAGAAGAGCTCCTGGAGAAGCTTGAAGCCAAGGATATGCCTGAAGAAGCCAAGGAAAAGGGACGCAAGGAGCTCAAGAAACTAAAGCAAATGCCTCCTTCTTCTGCCGAGTATACGGTGCTTCGCAATTATATAGATTGCCTTCTGGATTTGCCCTGGAACAATTTGAAGGAAACTTCACTGGATATAGATAGGGCCAACGAAATACTGGAAGAGGACCACTACGGATTGGAAAAACCCAAGTCCCGCTTGTTGGAATATTTGGCTGTGCAGAGTTTGATAGAGAAACAACAGGGACCCATACTTTGTTTTGTAGGTCCTCCTGGTGTGGGCAAGACTTCTTTGGCCAAGTCCATTGCCCGGGCTACTGACAGGGAGTTTACTCGTCTTTCCCTCGGCGGCGTCAGGGACGAAGCCGAAATAAGAGGGCACAGGCGCACATACGTAGGTGCAATGCCAGGTAAATTCCTGGAATCATTGAGAAGAAAGGAGTATAATAATCCGGTTATATGCCTGGATGAAATAGACAAGGTCAGTGCGGATTTTCGAGGCGATCCCACATCTGCCTTGCTTGAGGTTTTGGATCCTGAACAAAATCACGCATTCAACGATCATTACCTGGATTTACACTACGACTTGTCCAATATCTTTTTCATTACTACTGCAAATACTCTCCAATCCATCCCATGGGCACTAAGGGACAGGATGGAAGTGATTGAACTTCCAGGGTATCTGGAGACAGAAAAGTTGAAAATTGCAAGAAATTTTTTGTTACCCAAACAACTTTCCAAACACGGATTGAATGAAGAAAATATTCAGTTGTCAGACGGGAGTATACTGGAGATTATCCGAAAATATACCAAGGAAGCCGGAGTCAGGAATCTGGAGAGGGAGATCGCCTCGACCTGTAGAAAGGTGGCCAAGCGGCTGGTGGAAGAAAAGGATACTACTCAGAAAGTATCCATACCCAAGAACAGTATACCTGCTTATTTGGGAGTACCTCGCTACCGCTACGGTGAGCGGGAGGACAAGGCCCGGGTAGGTATGAGTACCGGACTTGCCTGGACCGAAATGGGCGGCGAACTTTTGATGATTGAAACCGCTTTGATGTCTGGCAGTGGAAAGATAGAAATCACCGGGAAACTTGGCGATGTAATGCAGGAGTCTGCACGGGCGGCACTCAGTTATGTACGTTCCAGATCCGAATTGTTTGGACTGAAGTCTGAATTTTACAAGGAAGTGGATGTACACATACATGTCCCGGAGGGAGCCACTCCCAAGGACGGACCCTCAGCCGGAATTACCATAGCTACTTCCATGATTTCCGGTCTCTTGAATAT
>CAJXKR010000206.1 GCA_913055815.1 uncultured Desulfohalobiaceae bacterium
CGCGCAAATGCAGCAGGCGCAAAAAAACAAACTGAGCCACAGGGGGAAGGCAATCGCGGAATTGGTGGAAAAATTCCGGGATTTCACCCAAAGGCTTTCATCCAGATACAAGTAAATCTACTGGACTAAAATGATACAAACCCTTTAAAAAGTGTCCGGAATTTCCGGATTTGAATCAGAGTAAAACAAGGAGTAAAAACGGATGTGCGGCATCATAGTTTATTCAGGGCACAGGCCGGCGGTACCCCTGACCATGGATTGCCTCAGGCGCCTGGAATACCGGGGATACGATTCCGCAGGAATAGCTTATATCCAACAAAACAAGCTGCAGGTAATCCGCTCCCGGGGTAAACTGGATCAACTGGAAGAAAAAATAGGCCAGCACGACGTCTACCACGCAACCACAGCCATCGGACATACCAGATGGGCCACACACGGATTGCCCACGGAAACAAACGCCCATCCGCACACAGATAACAACAAGGAACTGGCCCTGGTACACAACGGTATAATTGAAAATTTCCAGGAGATCAGGAACAGCCTGGAACAAAGGGGCTATGTCTTTTATTCGGAGACAGATACCGAAACCATTCTCCTGCTTATAAGCGACAAATACAAACATATACGGGAAAAGGCAAACTCCGAGGACGAAGCCATAGCCCGGGCCCTCAGCCAGGCGTTGCAGGAAGTGGAAGGTTCCTATGCACTGGCGCTTATAAACTTGAACTCCCCGAACGAGATTTGGGGTGCCAGGCACTCCAGTCCACTTATTTTGGGTGCAGGCACGGGGGAAAACTTTATCGCCTCGGATATCCCGGCATTTTTGCCCTACACCAAGGACGTGGTATTCCTGGAGGACGGGGAACTGGCCAAGATCACCGCCAATGGCTGGGAAGTGTACGACGCATCCTCCCTGAACAGAATAGACAAGCAAATAAACCGGATAGACTGGAACGTGCAATCTGCGCAAAAGGGCGGATACAAGCACTTCATGCTCAAGGAGATAATGGAGCAGCCCCAGGTGATCAAGGATTGCATGGCCGGAAGGATAGACTCCGCAAACCAAAGGGTGATCCTGCCGGAACTGGATCACGTCTCCGTGCCGGAGCAAGTGCACATAGTCGCCTGCGGAACCTCCTATCACGCTGGTCTCTGGGCCAAATACATATTCGAATCCTGGAGCCGGGTCCCGGTGCATATAGACATCGCCTCGGAATTTCGCTACCGGGACAACATATTCCGGGAAAACGACCTGGTACTGGCAATTACGCAATCCGGGGAAACCGCGGATACCTTGGCCGGATTGAGAATAGCCAGGGAGCAGAACGTACCTGTGGTGGGGCTGTGCAATGTTATGGGTTCCTCGGTGGCCAGGGAATCGGACGGGGTTATCTATACCCAGGCCGGACCGGAGATCAGCGTGGCATCCACCAAAGCCATGTGCAGCCAAATGGCGGCGTTTTTATTATTGGCCCTGTATTGGGGGGAGTCGAAAGGCACATTATCAACGGAATTCTTGCAAAATTCAATACAGGACTTTATTTCCCTCCCCGGAATCCTAAACTCTGAACTGGCAAGGATGCAGGAATCCGGACAGGAATTCGCTGCCAAGTATTCCAGATCCAGGAGTTTCTTTTTCCTTGGCAGGGGGATAAACTATCCATTGGCCCTGGAAGGGGCATTGAAACTGAAAGAAATCTCCTATATACATGCAGAGGGCTATGCAGCCGGGGAAATGAAACACGGTCCCATAGCACTTATTGACCCGGAATTCCCCACTTTGGCCATAGCACCCCACGACGATCTTTATACCAAACTGATCTCCAATCTACAGGAGGTAAAGGCTAGAAGCGGTCCGGTTATTGGATTGACCCATCCCGGCAGTGACCTCAATCTGGAGGATAAATGGGAAATACCCAAGATGTGGAGCGCTTTGAACAGTTTCCTGATCCTGCCCGCACTGCAATTGTTTGCCTACGAAATGGCGGTGTATTTGGGCAAGGACGTGGATCAACCCAGAAACCTGGCTAAAAGTGTAACAGTGGAATAACTATGGGCTTTAAAAATAGATTGTTTCTTTATTTTCTCGTTTTGGCAGCTTTTGTTCCGGTAATGTTCATGTCTACCAATGCCCTGGCCGGAGCAAAATCGGATTTCGAAAAAGGGTGGAAGGAGTTCCACTACCTCAAAAAAACACCCTCCAAAGCCAAATACCGCTCCTACTGGATGCGGACCAAAAGGTTTTTCCTGGATGCATACAGGAAAAACCCCAACGGTCCATATGCCCCCAAGTCCTTGTATTATCTGGGTAGAACCTACCATTCCCTGGGAAAATGCTCCAACCTAAAAAAAGACTTTAAAAAGGCGCTGCAATATTACGACAAAATGATCCAAAATTTCAGCTCCCACAGTTGGGCTGACGATGCAAAACTGTACGAGGCCAAGATCAGACTGAACCATTTGTATAATAAAGATCAGGCCTACCTGGATCTCTTGTCCATCATCCACAACTATTCCGAAGGTGACAAGAAAGAGGAAGCGCAAAAGCTGTTGAAAAGCCTGGACAACGGCATTGTCAAAAAGATCAAGACTGACAACAGAAAGAAAATCCAACAAATTGCAAAAACAGAAACAGATACTTCCACTAAAAGCTCCCAGAGTTCGTTAACCGGATTGCACAAACTTGAAAGGATAAGGCACTGGAACAGTAACGAGTATACCAGGGTGGTTCTGGATTTAAGCAGTAAATCCGGGTACAACGATTTTTTACTAAAGCCCAACTCCGAACAGGGTACTCCCTACAGGCTGGTGGTGGACCTGAAAGAAACCATGGTTATTCCGGATGTATCTGAAACACTCAAGATCAGGGACGGAATCCTGGAGCAAATTCGAAGTGGCCAAAACAGAAAAAACAAAGCCAGGGTGGTGTTGGAAATCCAGGATTTGGAAGACTACAGGATCTTTACCCTCCCTGACCCCTATCGTATCGTAGTGGATATATATGCCCCGGAACAGAAGGAATCGATTCAGGAAAGACAAAAACAGGCCAGGAAAAAGCAAAAACCCATCGAGGTTGGGGATAAGAGGAAAAAACATTCAGACAGCCTGGTGGAACAATTGGGCCTGAATATAGAAAAAGTAATGATAGATCCCGGTCACGGAGGGGATGATCCGGGAGCAGTTCACAACAATATCTACGAAAAGGATATAAACCTGAGACTGGCCAAGATACTGGGAAAAATCCTGCAAGACAAGGGATTCGAGGTTGCCTACACCAGGAAAACCGACAAATCCATTCCCCTGGAGGAAAGAACTGCAATAGCCAACTCCGCCAGGGCGGATCTTTTCCTGTCCCTGCACGTTAATGCACACAAGGTAAGAAGGGTACGCGGATTCGAGGTTTACTACCTGAACCTGGCAAAAGACGAAGAATCTGTCCGGGTAGCAGCCAGGGAAAACTCGGTGTCCACCAAAAAGATAAGCGACCTGCAAGTAATCCTTACCGACCTGATGTTGAATTCCAAGATCGAGGAATCCAGCAACTTGGCTGAAACAGTGCAAAAAAAGGTTATAAATTACGGGGACCAATTCTACGATCTAGAAAACAGGGGAGTACGAAGTGCACCGTTCTATGTCCTGATGGGTGCTAAAATGCCCTCTATCCTGGTAGAAGCCGGATATGTAACCAATCCCAGGGACCGGGACAACCTGCAATCCTATAAGTATCTAAAAAGATTGGCCTGGGGAATCAGCAAGGCTGTTACCGCATATAAAAAGGATATTCAAAACTACGCGAGTAAATAACACCGCTGGGAGGTAAACATGAATACTGAAAAACTACCTGCAGAAGCGAAAAACTTTCTGGAAGGCTGGACTGACAACGAACAAAAGAACAAACAGGCATTGCAGGAACTGCTGGAGCCTGTGTTGAAAAAGCAGGACCTAGACCTGGACTTCAAATCAAGGCCAGGTGTTACCTATTCCTTTAGAGCCAAGCGCAAAAACCAGTCCAGGGAACTGTTCTGCATGCTGGATGTAATAGACGACGTACCGGAAGAAAGATGGCTTTCGGTATGTTTTTTTGCGGACTTAATAAACGACCCTGAAGAAACGGGGGACATAATCCCGGGTGGCCTCCTGGGCCACGATGGATACTGCTTCGACTTGGACGGCTACGACTCCGGGGAGATAAACTATATAGCAGAGAGAATAGAGGAAGCCTACAACAGGGCTGTTTAGCCCATATAACCGTCTCTAATATTACCCTGGCTTTACAAACAAATAAACCGCCAAGCCGAACAATATTACTGCCAATATCCTTTTAAAGCTGCCTGTGGAAACACCCTCCAGCAGCCTGGCACCCACCTGCGCCCCTATTATCCCGCCTATACCCAAAAGGATCCCGGCTTTGTAATCTATATTCGCCAATTTATTGTGGGCTATCAAGGCGGACAGGGAGATCACCAATATCGCGGCAAACGAGGTGCCCACCGCCTTGTGCGCGGAATACCCCATGAAGATGAGCAGCGGCACCATTATAAATCCACCTCCCAGGCCGGAAAACGAGGCCCCAACTCCTACCACTATTCCCATAAGAAACAAAATCAATAATTGACTCATAATTTGCCGCCAGATTTATTCAAGATGCTAATATATATTACCTATAATTCGCAGATTATCACAAACCTTGTCAACACGAAAATCCAGGCAAGGTAATTCCTTTATTTACATTGACACCTTGGTGTGTTGGTGTTAATGTGTTAAAAATCAAATTAAGGAGATTCACAATGAGCCGTTTAACCATTACACTTGATGATGAAATCCACCAAGCGCTCAAGGAAACCGCCGCACGACAAGGACGAAGCATAGGCAAAATAATTGAGGAAAGTCTGCATCTTCGAGGCATCAAGTCCATGGAAAATGCCCACCAACTTGTACAAAAGGCTAGATCGCAGGCCCAATGCAATCAAGAAGACGGCCTTCGGATTGCAGTGGAAGAAACCCGCTCCCATAGGGCAAAATGAAAGAACATATTTTTATAGTAGATACCAATGTGCTAGTTGCCGGCCTGATCACTGGTTCTCCGAATAGCCCCACCTCAAGGATCCTTGATGCAATGCTAACTGGAAACATTTTCTATCTCTTTTCTGAAGAACTTTTGCAAGAATACAGAAATGTATTACTACGCCCCGCAGTCGCTATGATGCATGGACTTGGGGCAGACGAAATCGACAATATTTTAGCGGAAATTGCTGCTAATGGAATATTACGGTCCCCCCAATCAAAAGAAAATCTGGAATCACCCGACCCAAATGACGAACATCTGTGGTCTATTATGGCCCTGGAGCCATCTGCCATTCTTGTAACCGGGGACCAACTTCTGATAGATAATCCCGGATCTCAGGGGACTTTTATCACACCCACAAAATGGGCCCAGCTTTATAGCGATGATTTATCTCCCTGTCTCTGATCTCTACCAGACCTTAATTTATCTTACTGCTATAATTTTTGATATATTGCCAACATGGATAAATTCAACTAAAAAAATAATAATAGCTGAGAATTGACATTTTAATTTAGTTAGATGATTCTAAAGATACGTTTAAATCTGGAAAGTTAAGCATTATGAACGATTATTTTCATAAATTGACCAAACTTCGAAGGAACAAGAATTTAACTGTTTGGGGTGAATCCACTAATTACCGGGCTCCGCATAAACCGATCCTGCTACTTTCAGTGCTGGATTTGGTAGTCCAGGGTAACATTAAACAACCATTTGTAGAACCAAATTTTGATTTGATCGAGCGGTTCAGTAGTTACTGGAATCTTCTCATGCCAGCAGGTAGCAAATGCAACATAGCCTATCCGTTTTATCGTATGCAAAGTGAGGGTTTTTGGAGATTGGTCCCTAAACCCGGACAAGAGAACTTAATCAATGAAACAATAGAATCTTCCGTGACAACTTTGAAAAAATATATTTT
>CAJXKR010000207.1 GCA_913055815.1 uncultured Desulfohalobiaceae bacterium
CAACAAGCCAAGCAATCCCTGGCTCGTTGGACTATGATTCTTTCTCTGGCCTACAGCCTGCCAAAACTACTGGCTTTATGGCTCGGTCCAGAACAGGGAGCAAAGTTCTTTTCGATTCCTTGGAGACGAAACAAGCCAGTAACAGCGGGCTGGATAGCCATAGGCTTGAGTTACTATTTTCAAGGATTTCCAGTTCGGCGTCTCTGGGACCGAAAAAGCCAAAAAATGGTGCTCCCAAAAGAGATTACGGACCCGAATTTAGAAAGAGCAGCCTAGGAATAGGCTTTACTTCAAAATGTTGCCCCATGTTTTTTTCCGCTTGAAAAGCGGCAATGGGGAAGTACGGTCAAAGAAATATTAAAGTAATTTTTTTCAAACTCTAAACTCTAGTTTATTTAATAAGCCCTGTATATCACTTGGTATTGCCTGTTCAACCAAAAACGGTTTTGCTGGATTTTATTATCCAGAATCAATTCGTACCCGTAAGCAGAAATACAATAAAGATCCGGATAATCCGGGGAAAACCGTTCAGCAAGCAAGCCATGTTCCTTCCACTGCTCGATTATTTGGGAGTCCTCGACAAAAAGGCTCCAATCCCCGGCAAAAAACAAAAACCAGGGTAAAATTTTCAACCAATCCAGTTCCCTTTGAAGATACAAGGTTTGGGAACCGGAATCCAGGCCCGGCAGATAGGAATCTTCCTCACTTTCCACTCCCAGATCCTGAAGCAAATTCTCCCACTGGTCATTCACACCTTGTTGCAGATCCTTATATTCCTTCAACCTCTCCTCGAGGGCCCACGATAACAATAGAGCCATTTGTGCCTTTTTCAGATACTCATAGCTATTATCTTTCTCAGATATTTCAGAATCCATATCGGACCCTTCCACCAAGGATCTGATTTCCATGGATGTCTCCTGGTAGAAATCTTCGTAATCAGCCCCGAGCAGATAAGATATCTCCTTGGGATCCTGAAATTGCTCTCCGAAATTCAGACTATTTTCCAAGTATCTCAAGGCATCCTTTTCTGTTATCTTCAAGTTGCCGGGCTGATAAAAGGAAGTAGTATAACCCTTGGCTTTTGCAATGCCGGGATCCAGAAACAAAACCCAATCCGGAAGTTTGTTTTCATTTAATTCAGGGTGCATATATGGAAAAAACAAGGCCCTCATATTCATAAAATCTTCACCTTTATTTTGATTTCCGCGGCAAAATCATTACCAATTGCAGGTTTAAAAAATTACCGAGCGAATATTGTTTATATGGGTTGCACAAAAATATTAAAAAAGATAGACATTGATCAAATACACGTAGGAGGTTTTTATGTTTGGTATTGGTATACCGGAATTAATGATTTTGTTGGTAATTGTCCTGGTGATTTTCGGGGCTAACAAACTCCCGGAAATAGGATCAGGTATGGGCCGGGCAATCAAGAATTTTAAAAAGGCCACAAACGAACCTGAAGAAATTAATGTCTCCAATGAGAAAAAAGAAAACGAAAACGAAAACGAAAAAAATAAAGAAGGTAAAAAAAGTGTATCTTCGGAAGAAAACTCCCAATAACAATTTTAAAAGCCGCTTTCTGTTATATCTTTTTCGCTAGTGTAAACAGAGTACTGCAAATTCCTGGATTCGATATAATCCATCAATTTGCCTTTCAATGGTTTGACATTTACAGTAACTAACTTCCAGCAACCCTTGATGCCATTAGCTTTTATGCTGGCATTCATCAAGTTGCTGCTATCGAGAAGGTACTCCCAATTATCGAGATTGTGGTGAAAACTTTGCATGCCTGTAACACTAGCCCAATACCCAATACATATATACAGCTTCTCTTCAATCTTGTCCATTACCCGGGGATCACTAAAATATTCAGACCATAAACGCTTCCAGACCACGTACAATTCCGGATTCTGCTCTGTCCACTCAGTATTTTCGGTCTTGAGGATTCCCAACCAGTTATTGTTACCCTCCATTCTGCGCAACTCCAGGGAAGGATAGCCGGAGCCCTTTCGTGTCAATCCTGAAATTGACTCCAACATATGGATTTCTCTCTTTTGCTCGGAATTAAGCTTTCCCTGTATAGTATATCTCCATCCGTAATTTTTTTGGTAGGTATAATAAGTTCCCCACTCCTTTAAAAGCTCTTTCAAAGCCTGAATATTCAAGGTCACATTCATGGTCAAACTGCATTGCTTATCGGTTATAAGCTGTTTTTCCGTGGAATAACTCAAGACGTATTTGTCTATTTTGTTCTTCAAGTATCCTTGAAACAACACTTTTTCCGGATTGGTGATTCGGGTGTGCAATATTTTATTTATTGCCTGTATCGCACCTTGCACCAGGGCCTCGTTCCTTATTTCCTTTGCACTTGGGATAAACACTTCGTTTTCGGAAAATGATTTGTTTATATCTACCACTTGTGTTTCCGCGCGAACATCTGTAGTCATAAGCAGGCAAAATATTGCTACAAATGTAGTAACCAGTGTGTATTTAACCCGCGTATTCAAATACGAGTCCATACCTGCAACCTATCTCTTTTAAATTGTTATTGAATAGTGTATTCCACTAAGCCATCGTTATTCTCAGGTTTCAGTATTATTGCCAGACGTGATTCGTTCAAAAGATCAGTCCTGGTATTAACCCTTTGCAACTTTCCAGCTTCCCCGGAAGGCAATACCAGATCGCATGTAGCATTTTCCACCGCTTCTATAGCACGTAGAACCAAAGGATTTTTTCCCACCCTTGCAGTTTCCCGTGCAGCGCTTTTATTACTTACATAAATGGCCATACCCTGATCAAGAGCAAAATGTCTTTCCACTATGGCCGGACCGTAAACCACCTTCCCCTCCTGATCATAGAGTCTAAATATAAGTGCGGGTTTTGCAGGAAGATTCCTGGCATCCACAATTATCCCTGTATAATTATCTTTATTATTTTCATTTCGCACTTTTTGCTTCGTTTCGCTTTTGTCAAGAAAATCCCCTCCATCCGTATACCAAACACCGGAAGGTATCAATTGTCTCGAGAATCCGGAATCAATTTCTATTTCAGTAACAACCTGTACAAACTGATTGTTCTTGACACTTTTCTTGGTAATCCTGGAATTGTGAATTTTTCCCCGAATATCGGCAGCTAGATCCTTATGTTCCCGAAAAAGTTCACCAACTAACAACTCTCTCTCTATGCGGAGTTTTTTCAGGGCTTGCAGTAGATTGTATCTGGAACGCATCATAGCCTTCCGAGTAGCTATTTTTTCCGCTTTGTCCCATTTCATTTCCATTCTGGGCAGTTCACCCTTGCCTGCTGCGGATATGGTATAGTCAAACCAATTAATAGTCGCATTGGCAAACTGTTGCTTATAAGCCCCTGTATTTCCTGCAACAATATTATTTGCTCCCAGCAGGAGCATAGAGCACAGTACACCCCCCCAAAAAATAATCCCCAATCTGTTTGTATTTATTCTTGCAAACAAACTGCTACCTACTTGTCTTAATTTTTATCCTGTTAACTGAAACCCTAAAATTCCTTATCAACTACTTGAAACAACTTACAATAAAGTTTGAAAAATTAAAACAAAAAATTATCCATCTGTAACCCACCTAGAGATCAATTCTTCTGCATTCCCTTTATCACTACATGATATCCATTGGATATCATGTTCTTTTTTAAACCAAGTAAGCTGTCTTTTAGCATACTTTTTGGTTCTACGTAACCATTTTTTTTTGGCCTCTTCCACAGTCCATCTTCCCAATACATACTGCAACACTTCGTAACACCCGATACCTGACCAACCCGGAGCATCCTCCCTGGGATACTTCTCCCATGCATGCCTGACTTCTTCCACTGCTCCATTTTGTAGCATATACTCTATTCTCTGCTCCAAGCTGGCAGTCAAGGAGGGCACATCCATCCAGATGCCGATCTTGAGGGTATCATATTTCGAGTTCTCTTCCCCGGACTTTTGATGCCACTTTGAAAAAGGTTTTCCACTGGCCTTATAGACTTCAAGGGCTCTTGTTATGCGTTGTTTGTCATTGGGGTGGATTTTAGAGGCATATTCAGGATCGATTTCCTGCAACCGCATATACATGAACTCAGGACCTTCTTGATTCCATTCTTGCAAGACTTCCTGCCTTTTTGCCAATGGCACTTCCGGAATCGGATCCAAACCGTATAATATCGAGTATAAATACAATCCAGTACCGCCAACCAATATTGGCAACTTGCTCCTGGAGGATATATCTGCGATAATTGCGCCGGCTTTTCGTTCAAAAGAAGCCGCATCTATTTGCTCGTAGAAATCCAAAAAACCATACAACCAGTGAGGTATCTTTTCAGTATATTCTCTTTGGGGCTGATCGGTAATTAGCGGAAAATCCTTGTAAATCTGCCTGGAATCAAAATTTATTATTTCCCCTCCGAAATGTGCAGCTACACGGAATGCCATGTTGGATTTTCCGGAGGCAGTAGGACCTCCTATACATAATACTTTAGGGCGCTGTTTCGGATTTGATTCCATATACTTGTGGATTCTTGTATTCAAAACAGTATCAATCAATATTAGACACGGGACAAACCATCAGGGATTCCTGCCAAAAACACAAGGCGAATTTGTACTCCGGGCATAATTCAACCTTTTCTTTACATAAGGATTACTAAAGATTAAGACAAAGAATTCGAAAGCCTTACGTATCTACACATGATTATTGGATCCCCTTTTCTGTTTAATCCTTTCCCAGACAGCATTAGGTACCAAGCCTTCCACATCTCCCCCCAAAAAGGCAGTTTCCTTTATGATGGAAGAACTGGTAAACAACCATTTGTAATCCGTCATCATAAACATAGTATGTATATCTCTTTTTAATCTGCGGTTCATCAAGGCCATTTGAAACTCGTATTCAAAATCCGAGATCGCTCTTAATCCGCGTAATAATACTTGGGCCCCCCTGTTCTCCACATAGTCTACCAATAATCCGCTAAAAGATTCCACTATTACTCCAGGCCTGTTCTTGAAAACTTCCTGGGCCATTTCCAACCTTTCCTCCAAGCTAAAAAAAGGATCTTTGGGAGTATCCTTGGCAATAGCCAAAACAATTGTATCAAAGACGTCCTTGGCGCGCCTGACTATACTCACGTGACCATTGGTCAAGGGATCGAAAGTGCCGGGATAAACTGCTATTGTTTGTTGTCTAGTATCCATAAGTATATCCTTGTTTGTCCGTATACCCTGTCTTCCAGCATTCGAAGCCCGGGTATATTTTCATGTTGAAGATTCAATTCCTTCTCCACTTCTACTGCTATGATCGCTCCGGGATTCAACTCCCATTTTTTGGTTATATTTTCCAAGGCGGGCTCAACCATTCCGCACCCATAAGGAGGGTCGATAAAAAGGAGTTGAAAATTATTATCCGGCGGATTTTTAATTACTGAAAAGGCATTTTTGGGTATTATTTTGTATTTATCCCTGGAGATTTCGAATTGCTTGATATTTTGCTTAATAACTTCAACTGCCCTGCGATCTTTTTCTATAAACCATGCTGATCTTGCACCCCTGCTCAAGCCCTCCAAACCCAAACTCCCGCTTCCGGCAAAAATATCCACCAAATCGGTTTCAGGCCATTCAATCCCCCTGGATTCCAAAATGGAAAACAGGGCTTCTCTGACTCTCTCAGTGGCAGGTCTATAACCCGCAGGACCAGAAATAGTCTTGATGGTCCTTCCTCCGTATTTACCGCTGACTACACGCATATCACCACCAAATATCAACCACTATTTGCAATTGGCAAACAAATTAACATGAAAAAGTTTTAGAGTTTTAAGGTGTTAGGTTTTAAGTAAGAAAAAGAACCAATAGCCTGTTTATTCAACAAGTTGAGAACCTTTTCTCGCAACGAAAAGATTCGTTGACGAGATTGCCCATGCTTCGTTGTGCACGTTAGGGCA
>CAJXKR010000208.1 GCA_913055815.1 uncultured Desulfohalobiaceae bacterium
ACCAGATACACCTCCCTGATGGAAAAGCAGTCCTGGCAACAAATGGATATCTTTCGGGTTATCCGGGAAAAGAAAGCCTTTTATCTATTGATTCAATTGGTAATGACCGCGTTTTACCGAAAACTGGGTGAAAAAATGGGGGTCAAACCCGGAGCCGAAATGTTGGAAGGAATTCAGCAGGCACAGGAACGAAACGCTGAATTGGTACTGGCTGACAGGGACGTAAACATCACTTTGCGGCGCGTCTGGGGGTATTTATCTTTATGGTACAAGATGAAACTGTTTTTCCAGATGCTTTTGAGCATCTTTTCCCAGGAGAAAGTGGACGAAGATATTGTCGAGAATCTAAAGGAACGCGATCAACTGGAAGTTATCATGGATTCTATGGCCAGTTCCTTTCCGGAAGTGAAAAACAGGCTTATAGACGAGCGGGATATATACTTGGCCCAAAAAATCAAGGAAGCCCCGGGGACAACCGTTCTGGCCATTGTGGGCATAGGTCACCAAGAGGGGATACTGCAAAGGATCCATGATGATATCGACGTGGCCCCGCTAATGCAATCTCCCCCGAAATCAAGGATTCCACAGATCCTCAAGTGGTTGATCCCTGCCATTATTGTGGGACTGTTAATCCTGGGTTTTTTCAAAGGAGGTTTAGAGCATTCTATACAGTCCCTTGCAATTTGGGTCTTGGTAAACGGGATCTTTTCAGCCCTGGGGGTTGCTATTGCCCTTGCCCACCCCCTTACCATAATTGTAACTTTTATTGCGGCCCCATTGACCAGCTTGAACCCTACGATAGCTGCCGGTTGGGTTTCCGGCCTGACACAAGCCCTGTTGAAAAAGCCAACCGTGGGAGATTTGGAAAATCTACCCACTGACATTACTTCAATTAAAGGTTTCTGGTTCAACCCCTTGTGCAGGATCCTCCTGGTTGTAGTGTTGGCAAATCTGGGCAGTTCCATAGGTACCTTCCTCGCAGGGGGATGGATAACCGCCCGCTTTTTTTAAAACCAACCCTTGACATTTCTCCAATCCTGTCTATTTAAAAACAAAATGCTTTAAAAGGAGGCCAGTATATGACGCAGACCGAGCAGCATCAATTCCAAGCTGAAACCAACAAGTTGCTCAATATCATTATTCATTCCATCTACACCAACAAGGAAATCTTCTTGAGGGAACTAGTTTCCAACTCCTCTGATGCCCTGGACAAGGTAAGGTTCGAGATTAACAGGGGGGTCGAAGTAATAGAACCTGATCAAGATTTGGAGATCAGTTTGCATGTGGATAGTGAAAACAAGAAACTCATTATCAGGGACACCGGGATAGGGATGTCCAGGGAGGATGTGGTCAACAATCTGGGCACGATTGCGAAATCCGGAACCGAGGAATTTTTGAAGAAAGTCTCTGAAGAGAAGGAGAATCCTGATAATATAATCGGCCAATTCGGTGTGGGATTTTATTCCGTATTTATGGTAGCTGACAAAGTACAAATAAAGACCCAATCCGCCTATCCTGGAACTGCACCGGTATTTTGGAGCTCCGACGGAATGGGAAGCTTTGATATCGGGGAACCGGAAGAGCAAATCTCCCGCGGCACCCAAATAGAAGTATTCATAAACCAGGAGAATGAAGAATACTTGGATGCAGAAAAGATAAAATCCATTATCAAGAGACATTCCAACTTCATTTCCTTTCCCATTTACGTGGAGGAGGAAAAAGTCAACACCATCTCTGCACTGTGGAAGGAATCCAAGTTCAATATCAGCACTGAGCAATACAACGAATTCTACAAATTCCTGACTTACAGTTCAGAGGATCCGTTTGAGACAATACATATCTCCGTGGATGCACCGGTTCAGTTCAACAGCATATTGTTCATTCCAGAGCACGGAACCGGGATGTTCGATCCCTATAACATGGAATACGGCTTGGACCTGTACGTTAACCGTATTTTGATTCAAAGAAAAAATCAGGAGCTCATCCCTCAACATCTGGGCTTTCTGGAGGGAGTGGTAGACACAGAGGATCTGCCCCTCAATCTTTCCAGGCAGGCTATCCAGGAAAATGCCCTGATCCGCAAGATAAACTCTACTATCTCCAAACAAGTATTCGGCAGACTGGAAAAAATAGCCCAAAACGAGCCGGAAAGATACAACAAATTCTGGAACGAACACGGCAAGATATTAAAACTGGGATACATGGATTTCGAAAACAGGGATAAATTCTGTGAATTGCTGCGTTACAACTCCTCCTGTTTTGATGACGCCGATGGCCTGACCTCCCTGAGTGAATACGTGCAAAGGATGAAGGAAGGACAAAAGGAAATATATTTCGTTTCCGGCCAGAGCAGGGAGAACATTGTTAGCAATCCACATCTGGAGCTCTTCAAGGACAAGGGCCTGGAAGTACTTTACCTGTTTGAACCAGTGGATGAGTTTGTACTGCAGGCAATAGGCAGCTACCAGGAATACCCCTTAAAGTCTGTAGAACATGTGGATCCCAATGACCTGGAACAATTCGAATCCAGCCAGGAAAAGAAGGAAGAGTTGAGTGAAGACGAGGAAAAAGATCTTGACAAGCTCCTGGAAAAGATGAAGGAGATATTGGGAGATCAGGTAACGGAAGTTCGGGCCTCCAAGCGGCTAAACCAGAGTCCGGCTTGCCTGGTAAGCCCTGATAGCGGGATGAGTTCACAGATGCAAAGGATAATGCAGGTTGTAAACAAGGATAATTCCGTCCCCAAGCAGATCATGGAAGTAAACCCCAATCATCCGCTTAGCAAAAATCTGCTCAAGGTTTACAACAAGAATCCAGAGGACGAATTCATCAAGACTGCAACCACGCAATTATTCGAGTCAGCTCTGCTGCTGGCGGGTTATCTCTCAGATCCACACAGCCTGGTAAACCGCAATTTCAGCCTGCTGGAAAATGCCAGCAAATGGTATACACAAAGTCGGGAAATGTAATCCCTAATGGGTTCTATCCGGGACTTATCTCCCGGTTAGAACCCCTTAACCAGCACTTGACAGCAATTCTAATTTTAAAAGTATTACATTAACCTACTGGTATAACATAGATCTATTTAATCCCCAGCCGGGTGGATCGCTGTGCGACTTGATTAGCTTCGCGAACGTTTCTCGCCCCGCCCTGTCAAGGCATGGACGGGGTAGTTCGAGAAAAGTTCAGCTAAAACACTTTCTTACTTAAAACTTTAAAACCTTGAAACTCTAAATCTTTGCCTCTTAATCCGCCTGCTTACGTATAAAAGAAGGGATCTCGAACTCCTCTTCGTCGAATACAAATTCCTCTTCACCCGGACCGGGTTTCTTTTTGCCCTCCTGCTGGTTCATCTCCTTTTGGGACTTGGATTCGTTATTACCCTGTTGTCCACCTCCCAGCCCCTTGCGCAAGTAGGCAGGTATGTTCCTGTCCTCGTTTTCTTCATTAACCTCAGTGCTGCTCCTGTTCTTCATCTTCTTGAGATCCTCGCTTTGCCCCCGGCTTCCCTGCAAGACATTGATATGATTTTCCGGCAGTGAATTCTGAGGTTCTTTCTCTGTTTCAGCATCGCTTTCTATTCCGGTGGCAATGACCGTGATTCTGATCTCGTCTCCCACATTTTGGTCAAAAACAGTGCCAAAATATATTTCTGCATTATTGTGGGCGGATTCCGAAATAATGCTAGCTGCCTCGCTTACTTCATCAATGGTCAGATCCGGTCCAGAGGTCACATTCATCAAAACACCCTTGGCACCGTCAATGGAGACATCCTCCAGCAGGGGACTGGTAATGGCCTTGGTTGCGGCTTCCCTTGCCCTGCCTTCTCCCTCTGCGATGCCTGTGCCCATTAGGGCAAGTCCCATCTCGGACATAACCGCTTTGACATCAGCAAAATCCAGATTGATGAGTCCAGGTACCATAATCAGATCGGAAATACCCTTGACACCGTAATAAAGTACTTCGTCCGCCTTTTTCAGCATTTCCAGAAAGG
Source organism: uncultured Desulfohalobiaceae bacterium (assembly GCA_913055815.1). GTDB lineage: Bacteria > Desulfobacterota > Desulfovibrionia > Desulfovibrionales > Desulfothermaceae > CAJXKR01. The sequence continues at coordinate 3,995 of CAJXKR010000208.1, forward strand.
GAGCCTTGTGGGAAGCCAAGGACAACAACCTGTCGTTGGGAATGGTGATGATGCTGTCAACTACTGAACTTAAATTTTCTATACCCTTTTCTGCCTGCTGCAATCTCCTGGTGCCCTCGAAATAGAAAGGCTTGGTGACTACTGCTACGGTGAGGGCGCCCAACTCCTTTGCCGCTTCGGCAATAACCGTTGCTGCGCCTGTGCCTGTACCACCTCCCATTCCCCCGGTAATAAAGACCATGTCGCAATCACCCAGGGTTTCCTTTATAGTATCGATGCTCTCGTAGGCGGCTTCCTTTCCCAATTCCGCATCTGCTCCTGCTCCCAGGCCCTTGGTAAGTTTTTCCCCCAACTGCAGCTTGTGTTCGGCTGAAGAATGCTTCAGGGCCTGCACATCTGTATTGGCAACTATGAAAGAAACACCTTTCAGTGAGGAACTTATCATGTTGTTGACTGCATTTCCGCCGCCTCCGCCAACCCCAACAACTTTTATCCTGGCATTTCCTTCAGGTTCTATTTCCAAATATTCCATATCTAACCTCCCTTTAGCTTTTCTTCAAAAATTTTTTTTATTGAGGGTGATACATTTCATCTTGAAATCATTTTTTTATTGTTTAGCAGTTATTAATTCAACTTATATCTGAAAACCACTTGCGCATTTTTGCCAAAATCCAGTTGAACACATTTTTATCCCGCATACGAATAGTTTGGCCGGATTTCTGTTGCTGGTTGCTGTATTGCAACAACCCCACCGCAGTGGAATACTTCGGATTCATCACCACATCCTTGAGGCCTCCTATTCCCTTGGGATAGCCCACCCTAGTGGGCAAGTTAAAAACTTGTTCACCCAACTCATCGACCCCTTCTATCAAGGAGGTGCCCCCTGTTAACACCACACCCGCACCCACCATATTTTTGTATCCGGATTGCACCAACTCCTGGTCAACCAGGCTAAGTATCTCTTCAATCCTGGGTTCGCATATCTCGGCAAGCACTCTCCTGGAAAGCTGTCTGGGGTTCCAATCCCCCACGCTGGGCACTTCGATCACTTCGTTGCTCTGGACCTTGTCTGTCATTGCACTACTGTACTTCTCCTTGATCTTTTCAGCACTGGATATGGAAGTACGCAATCCAAAAGCTATATCACTGGTCAGATTGGTTCCTCCCAGGGCTATAACCGAATTGTGCTTGATAGAATCATTGCAGAATATGGAAAGATCGGTGGTTCCACCTCCGATATCCACCAATGCCACCCCGATTTCCTTCTCATCCTCGGTTAGCACAGCTTCTGCGGAAGCAAGGGATTCCAGGACGACATCAGAAACATCCAACCCGGACTTGTGGCAGGATCGGATAATGTTTTGCGCACTGGAGACAGCGCCGGTGACAATATGGACCTTTACTTCCAATCTGACACCCGCCATGCCCAACGGGTCCTCAACTCCTCTTTGATCGTCCACTATAAATTCCTGGGGCAATATATGTATGAGTTCACGGTCCAAAGGGATTGCAACAGCCTTGGCAGCATCAATCACCCTTTCCTTGTCCTTTTGGCTGACTTCACCGCCTTTAACAGCAATCACCCCGTGACTGTTGAACCCTTTAATATGACTTCCGGCTATCCCAGCATAAACATCCCGGATTTGACATCCCGCCATCAACTCGGCTTCTTCCAGAGCCTTCTTGATTGACTGCACAGTCTGTTCAATATTGACCACCACTCCTTTTCTCAAACCGGTAGAAGGACTCATGCCTATTCCAATGATATTCACCCCTTCGGGTGTTGGCTCCCCCACCACGGCACAGATTTTGGTAGTCCCAATATCCAGTCCCACCAAAAACTCGGATTTCGTGCTCATAATTTTCTCCTATATTCTACTTGGATAACCGTTTACAAGTTCGAAGTTTACAGATTCGATTTCAAAACTT
>CAJXKR010000209.1 GCA_913055815.1 uncultured Desulfohalobiaceae bacterium
GTCGCAGGGGATATTGCCCAGGATCTCCTCCCATTCCTCGTCAAGTACATTTTCAAAGTCCTTCCAGGTAAAATTCGCGCCACAATTCCTGCAGCGCAGCTGAACCGCCTTTCAGGCACGAATCATATCCACCTTTCCGGAACAACTCTTGCATTTTAAACTCTTGAAATCCTGCGCATTCTCTTGCGAATCACTCAACATAACTTATTCCATATTCTGCATTTCTTCTTCCAATTCCTCTTGGGCCTTTTCGGCTTTAAATTCCTCGTACAGCACTCTTTCGTCCTGGGGATCCAAGTCGGCGCTACTTTGTTTTACGATATCCTTGAATAGTTTCTCGGTAGCTTGGGGATCCAAAACACACAGAACACAGAGTTGTTTTTTCCCATCGATCTTTACCTTTTTTACTTTTTGTACGTGGGCTCCCTTCAAATGTTGTTTAGCCACCTGTTTAGAAACGGACTCAAAAGTACTTCCCATACTGGTTCCCTCTTCGGTGGAAACCTTGCGCTTGTAAGTCTTGTCCATAGCCTGCACTTTGGTATCTATCTGTTTGGCCAATGTTGCCCTGGCCAATGCAGTAGCCTCCGCCTTGTCCATGCTGATATCTCCGGTCCATTTGGAACATTCAGCAGCAGCTATCCCACCTTCTATTTTCGGATTAAGGACCCAATTAGGCAGGTCGGACTTGAGGCCGGCTTGTTCGCTTTTGCCCGCACATCCGAAAAAAAACAACCCCAGAGCCAACAGGAGGCTCAACATAATAATACTTTTTTTCTGCATAATCCAACTCCTTTTTTTTTATCTTTATCCCATCTAAAGCACTGGACATTCCCGAATCCGGAACATCAATGCTTAGACTTACCTCCCATCCAGCCCTATTAAGAGGACTGGACAACGAAGCATGGGCTATCTCGACCCCCGTCCTGCCTTGGCAGGGCGGGGCGAGAAAACTTTAGAGGTTAAATATGATGCTTTAAATGCTACTAGATTCAAGACTCTTTTGCAAGCTTGTTAACACCTTGGTACCATAGGGAGTGTCTTCAACCAGATACCCTTTTTGTAAAATTTCTTCCCTTAAACTGTCCGCCTTGTGATAGTCCTTGTCTTTCTTGGCACTATACCTATGGGTTACAAGCTCCAGGACCTCGTCTGGCAAGTTCTCCCAGGCAACAGGTATACTCTCCCAGTCAATTATTCGCAGTACATCGTCCACAAGCCCGAGTTTGTCGATAACCGCCCTAGCTTCAGCCCCGTTTAATTCTTTCTGGGTGAACCTTCTATTTATCGACTTGCAAAAGTCAAACAATATGGGCCAAAACTTGTAGATACTCATGTCGTCTTCAAAAGTCTCTACGAATCCGGAACTCAAGTCGAAATTGGCCTGTTTGACCTCTCCGCTTACCTCCCTGTCATCCTTGGGAACCATAAACAGATTGGAAACCAGGTGCTGTATCCTCTTCCAATTATTCTCCCACATCCTCAAATTATCCAGGGAATAAAGCAGCGGCTTTCTATAGGAAATTGATAACAGCCACATACGGATGGCAAAACAGTTTTCCACCCGTTCCATCAGGCTCCTGATATCCGGGATGGTTTCCTGACTTCTATCTGTATCCACGTTCTGCACAAGTGTCCAGATTTGAGGATCCACCTGATAAGTCTTATTCCAGATAGCCCTGAGATTGTCCAGATGCGGAAACCTGTGCTCCCTGCCGGCCATCACCACCTGTAATTGATTGAGCTCGTCAACTATTGAGGCAGCCATCTGAAGATACCAACTGGGTCTGACATTGCCCCACTCGGTCTTGAAATAATCCCCTTTCTTCAAGTCCTTTAAACTTGCCCTTTTTAATAATGTGAAATCCTGGGGATGATCCTTGGCATAACTGTCCAAGTCAACTGTCTTGCCCAAACTGAGCTTGTCAATATCCGTTCCCACCAGTTGACCGTATTCCGAGTCCCGGTATATATCGTAGTAAACCGATCGCAATTTTTCATATGCCCTGCCCTTATTGAGCAGACTCCTGCACATATCCAGCATAACATCCTGCTTTGAACGCGGGGACCTAAAGCTTACATCCTTGATCCCGAGCAGGGAACTTGTCTGCTCCAACTGCTCCATGAATTGCCTGGAAAATTCTTCGGAACTCAAGCTCTGGTCCTGGGCCATATTCAGTGACTGGTCATCCAGATCCGCAATCCCGACAAAGGAACTGCAACAGGCGTTCTTGTTTTCCAGATAACGGGTCAAGACATCCATAAATGTCATGCGTCTCCAAGCTTCCAACTCTCCGGGGTCGTCAGCAGAGGGACCGGGAGTAAAGATGGACATATTCGCGTTTTGCAACCGGATGACTTCCTGCTCCCTGGACTTGATATTGTAGAGTGACAACCCTTGTATGGACGGGGACACGAACAGGGAAGTGGACAAATATCTTTCCCCGCTGTCCGGAAAAATCACCACGATCTTGCCCTGATCTGTTTCAGAGGCCACTTGCAAGGCACCACCCATCGCAGCACCGGAACTCATCCCTACAAACAGGCCCTCTTGTTTGGCCATTTCCCTGCAAAGGGAAAAGGCCCTTTCATCCTCTATATGGATTATCCTGTCCACCGCATTTCTGTTATAGATCCCGGGGGAATAGGAATCCTGCATATTCTTTAGCCCCTGGATCTTGTGACCAATGTACGGCTCCACAGCTACTATACTAACCCGGGGATTAACTTCCCGCATTCTTTTCGCCAGCCCCATAGCGGTTCCGGATGTACCCAAGGTGCATACCACATGGGTAACTGTCCCTTGGGTTTGCTCCCAGATTTCCCGGGCAGTTCCGTGGTAATGGGCGTCGATACTGGCCGGATTGTTGAACTGATCCATTAACACGTAGCTTTCCGCTTCCTCCCGGGCCAGTCTATAGGCCTCCTCAATTGCCCCGTCTGTACTTAAATGTCCGGGAGTCAAATGTAAATCCGCACCGTAGGCAGACAAGATGCGTTTACGTTCTTCCGAGGCAGACTCCGGCATGATCAACTTTAAATTATACCCCTTGGCAGCACAGACCATGGCAAGGCCAATACCGGTATTTCCGGAAGTCGCCTCAATCACGGTCTTGTCCCTGGTCAACTCCCCGGAACGCTCTGCAGCCTCTATCATGGAGAGTGCCACGCGATCCTTGACTGAACCACCGGGATTGTAAGCCTCCAGCTTGACCAGAGTCTCAACCCCGGAAGCGACCTGCATATTATTCACCCTCAACAACGGAGTATTACCAATCAATTGCAATAGATTCTCGTACATTAAAAAAATTCCTTTCCTTTACACAAAATTAGGATCAATAGCCGCCTTACCGTTATCCAGTATGGTTTTAATGTACCTGATATTCTTTTCATCTGCAGGGACTACCGGAAATTGATTGCCGCAGGCATCGCATTGGCCCATGGAAGGTTCCACCGGTGCAATCAAGGGCACCTTTCGAGAACAATAAGGGCACTGGTAGTAAAATACAATCTCCATTCCCACCGGTTTTGCAGGATTAAAGTTCTTCGCATTGCTCATTTGATTCTCCCCTGTTAACTATTCCAATCTTCCAGCAAGCCTTCCGCAGTCATTTCTTCCGGTTTGCCAAGTCCCCACATTTGCAGGATAGTGGGAGCTATATCCCCCAATATTCCTTTCCCTGCCAATCGTCCTTGTATTTTCTCTTCAACCCGGACAAAGGCCACCGGATTATTGCTGTGCGCGGTTTGTATCCCTCCCTGGCTATCCAGCAACTCCTCGGCATTGCCGTGATCCGAGGTCAAAAGGAGACGCCCGTTTGTCCGGGAAACCGCCTCCCAAACCTTACCCACGCAGCAATCCACAGCTTCGCATGCCTGGACTACCGCATCAAAACTTCCGGTATGACCCACCATATCCAGGTTGGCAAAATTGCAAACCACTAAATCGAATTCACCTCTATTCCAGTTAGTTATAAGCTTGTCCGTGACCTCGAACACGCTCATTTCAGGTTTCAAGTCGTAAGTGGGGACCTCTTGGGGGGAAGGGACCAATAAACGCTCCTCGCCTTGAAAAGAATTTTCCCTCCCTCCGTTGAAAAAATATGTCACATGGGCATACTTCTCGGTCTCAGCTATTTTCAGGTGCCTGATTCCATATTCGGAACACACTTCACTCAGAATTCGCTTAAGGTGCATTTGCGGAAAAGCCACCGGCAATTTAAAGGACTTGTCGTATTCTGTCATTGTAGCAAGACCTGCGATTTGCGGCACTTTTTCCCTGCTAAATTTGTCAAAGTCACTGAACAAACTCTGAACAAGCTGTCTGGCCCTGTCCGCCCTGAAATTGAAAAAGAACACACCGTCCTTGTCCTGGATATTTCCTTGCTCTTCTATAATTGTAGGAATAATGAACTCATCTGTTTCCCCGTTTGCATAGGCCTCCTTAACGCAAGTTACAGGGTCCGGGCTTGTGCGTCCCTCCCCCTGGATCAGGGTATCATAGGCAAGTTCGGTCCTTTCCCAGCGCTTGTCCCTATCCATGGAGTAATAACGGCCGCTGACCGTGGCTATTTTCCCAATGCCCAGATTATCCATGAATCCCTGCAATTTCTTGACATACTCCAACCCGCTCTTGGGATGGGTGTCCCGTCCGTCCAGGATTGCATGTACAAGGACCTCCTCTACCCCCTGTCTTTTAGCGAATTCCAGCAAGGCGTATATATGATTCTGGTGGCTATGCACCCCGCCTTCCGAGACCAAGCCCAACAGGTGCAATCTACTTTGGTTGCGCTTTACACTGTCTGTTAATTCCAATAAAGTGCTGTTTTCAAAAAAATCACCTTCCTGAATGGATTTATCTATCCTGACTATTTCCTGATAAACAATACGCCCGGCCCCTATGTTCAGATGTCCGACCTCGGAATTACCCATTTGCCCGTCCGGGAGACCCACGGACTCACCGGAGCATTCGAGCAGGGAACAGGGATATTGTTTCAGGATATTGTCCAGATTGGGAGTCCTGGCATGGGATACTGCATTTCCCTCGCTTTGTTCGGATTGCCCCCAACCATCCAGAATCAAGAGCAATGTAGGCGTTATTCCTTGCATAATACTTACCCGCTTTCTGTTAAATAATTCAATAATCCAGCATACTGGGAGCTTCCTTCCACAACCCTTCCAGATTATAGAAATCCCGATAATCCTGTTGGAAGATATGTATCAAGACTTCATTACAATCCAACAGGATCCAATTCCCGTAATTATATCCTTCCATCCCCAAAAACTCCCATTTCTGTTCAGCGAGTTTTTCCGTTGTCCAATCTGCAAGGGTTTGTGCGTGAGGCACATTTGTTGCCGAGACCACGATTATAGATTCAGCAACCGCATTCATTTGTGAAACATCCAATGCCACCATGTCTACGGCCTTCTTTTCATGCAGCCACGTCACTATGGATGCGGTCTTTTCCCTGTACGCAGAACTTTTGTTTGAATTAGATTCGTTTTTCTTCATCCCTTGGCTTTAACTCCTCCTTAAAAATTATTAACTATTATAAAACAACTGTATATAGACAACTAATTTCGAACCCATTCACGGCTATTCAAATGCCTTGCATGAAAGGTCTAATCCTTACCCAGTTCCCATCCGGAGACTTCCCTTTCCCAGGATGGGAACTGGGTAACCACGTAATCACATAAACACGAATCTACATCTTTTCATTTTAAGCCGGAACTGTAAACTCTGAAAATCCAACCTGTGAAGAATTACTCAATATCTATTAAGCAAGGAGTGTAAATGTCAAATACTTTTCACCATGCCATGGTTATCAATCCTAAAGTTATCTTTTTACTCCAGTTTTGCTTTGAAAATTTATAACTATTTAAACGCTTGATGTTCAAGTTTTCATTAAAT
>CAJXKR010000210.1 GCA_913055815.1 uncultured Desulfohalobiaceae bacterium
CCCAAGGTGATCGGCCTGTCCAACAACCCGATGCTCAATGCAAACCTGGACAGGGAAATAAGCCCAAAAAAAAACTTGTCATTATTAACAACAAGATGCTATTCATTGGAATCATATTATTACCAAATCTTTTTTACATTTATTTGCTGATTCGGTATACAACGAAAATCCAAATTAATCCCGTTTTCCTCGAAAAACCTCAAACAATTCCTGTCTTCTTCACTCAAGGCTATATGTTCGCAAATCTGCGTTTTTCCGGTGTCATAATGTATATTCCCTATATTTACATAATCAAAATCCAAACCCAGTTCAAAGGCCTTCTTTGCATCACTGCAGGATGCAAACAACAGAAAGGCATTTCCATTGCCTATATTTTGCCAATATTGATTCAAGGCATTCAAGACATTCTCGACAAATGTAAAGACCAGTTTAATGCCTTGAGGTATTGCCAATTTGACAATAGTCTGCTGGATATCATCGGCTGCCAACTCGTCATTGACCACCAGGATTATTGTAACATTAGCATAGGGCAGCCAATTCTCGATCACCTGTCCATGGACCAACCTATTGTCTATCCTGATCCAAAGGTTATTTTTGTTCATGGGCCACTTTTCGCTTCAATACTTCCCCGGCAACCAAAATACCTTGCCTGCCAGCAGATTTTGCATCGTTTGACAAGGATTCCAAGGTAATTGATTCTTCCTCGGATTCAGTTTGCCCCCTAACTTCCAGTATCTTTAAGAACATGGGTAAATTCACACCTGTAATCACTTCCAACTGTCCGGTTCCTATAAGGGAAAGGCTAAGGTTGCTAGGGGTCCCTCCGAACATATCAGTCAGGACAATAACCCCATCCCCTGAATCCACACTCTTAACAGTAGAGTGTATTTCATTAACGCTTTTCTCCATGTCTTTAGCCACATTAACGGATAAAGCCGCACATTGATCCTGTTTCCCCAAAATACCCTCAGCAGCTTCCATTAATTGCTCCCCGTATTGGGCGTGTGTTACTATTACTACACCAATCATGAACTCCTCTTCAACTAGACTCTAGGTGCTAGAGACCAGAAACTAAGAAACTAGCCGAAATAATTAGTTTCAAATTGCTTTATCTCCAACCCTGTACAACCTTTCTACTAAAACCAAATGCCCTACAGGGCACAATGAAGCATGGGCAATCTCGACTACGAAGTAGCGAGGGCAATCTCGACTACAAAGTAACGAGGGCAATCTCGACTACGAAGTAGCGAGGGCAATCTCGACTACAAAGTAGCGAGAAAATTTTAGCTAAAACATCCTCTTACTTAAAACTTTAACACCTTAAAACTAATCATGTTAAATGACAATCCAACAAGTTTCTAGTCTCTAGTGGTCTCTAGTTTCTAGTCTCTTGATCAGCCTAATTCCAAATGCCTGTGTTCTACAGAAATTTGTTTTCCCTGCTGCTTAAGGGTTTCAGCAATTGTTTCCGCCACAGCAACAGATCTATGCCTGCCACCGGTGCATCCCAGTGCCATGGTTAACCTGTACCTACCTTCTTTAATATATAAGGGCAATAAATACAATAAAAAATCCAAAAAACGGCTTTTAAAAACTTCACCCTCTTCCCCTCCGAGAACATATTCCCTGATCTTGCTGTCTCTCCCGGAAAATTGCTGCAAATCGGGATCAAAATAAGGATTGGGAAGGAAACGCAAGTCAAACACCAGATCAGCTTCCCTCGGGACACCGTATTTATACCCGAAACTCAGAATATGTATCCTAAGACCTTGGCTCACATCAGTAAGAAAATTCAAGTTTTCCTGAAGATGACGCCTTAAATCGTGTACAGAATACTCGGTCGTGTCTATTACTAACTCCCCGTCCTTTTTGAGCGGGGCCAACAACTCCTGTTCTATCTCCAGCGCCTGTTCAAGGTTTATATCCTTGGATTCCAGCGGATGTGGCCTTCTGGTAGTGGCATAGCGCTTGTATAAAGTCTCAAAGGCGGCTTCCAAAAAAATTACATGGGGACGGCAATTTTCTTTTTCCAGCCACTTGAAAGTTTCCTGCCATTCCTCCAAAAAACCGTGCTGCCGTATATCCATTCCCAAGGCCAATCCCCGATAACCAGTGGGATTTTCATTCTGAAACAAATCCACAAGCCTAACTACCATACTGCAGGGCAAACCATCCACGCAAAAAAAACCCACGTCCTCAAATACCTTTAAAGCAGTACTCTTACCTGCCCCGGACAGACCGGTCAAAATAATCACCGGACATCTTTCTATGTCTGACAAGAAATTATTCATTTGATTTGATCTATTCCCTGAATAAAGAGATTCAATATCTTTTCCCTGCAATCTCGTGATATGCCGTTGCAACCTAAACAGAACTCAGCAAATCCCAAATTCCCTTAGCTCCTTCAACTTCCATAAAAGTCTGTCTGAATTCAGGGTCCTTCACCATCCTGGAAATTTGGGCCAATATCCTGAGGTGCAACCCGGCAACCTGTTCCGGTGCAAGCACCAAAAAAAATATATAACAGGGTTTGTTGTCTATCGCAGCAAAGTCCACCCCGTCAAAACTTCTTCCCACTATTAATTTTATATCCTCCAAATCTTCCATCTTGCCGTGGGGAATAGCTACACCGTCCCCAATGCCGGTGCTTCCCAAACTCTCCCTTTCCATCAGAATTTTGTGGGACTTTTCATAAGAAAAATCCGGGTCGTTATTTGAAAGAGGGGTTAACAATTCCTTCAAGACATCAGTCTTGCTCCTGGACTTGAGATCAGGTAATATATAATCTTCCTCTAAGTATTCCACTAATTGCATACGATTACATCCTGGGATCAATTAAACCATAATCACCGTTTTTACGCCTATAAATCACATTGACTCTGTCGTTGGCAACATTAAAGAAGACCAAAAAATGTGCATCCAAACTCTCTAATTGATCCACCGCTTCATCAATGTCCACGGGCTTGGGTTCAAAATTGTCGGTTTGCACCACCCTAGCGCTCCCCTTACTGGAAAGGGAAGCAAAATCGGATTCTTCCACATTTGTATTCTTGAAATTTTTTCCCTTGCGTTTGTCTTTTTGTTTATCCCTTTCCTTTCTGAGTTGGGTTTCCAATTTATCTAAAACTGAATCTATTGTTGCGTACATATCTTCAGTTTCTTCTTGTGCGGAAAGGTGTATATCATCTGCTTGCAGTATTGCTTCTGCATTTTGGCGATATTTTTCCACAGAAAAATTTAATTGTAAAACCGAACTATCGCTGCGTTTAATGTATTTTTCCAATTTTTGAAAACGATCTCTAACGTATTGTTTTAATTGTTCCGTGGGATCAAAATTCTTAAAATTAAGTTTAATTTCCATACATCTGCCTCCTAACAACTGTCTGATTTGTCATTAAAATTTCATTTTTCCCATCTTTTTTCGTTTTGTAGAAGAAGGTATCCCCATAGCTTCCCTGTATTTTGCTACCGTTCTTCTTGCTATATATACTTGCAATTTATCATTCAATATCTCCACCAGCTTATTGTCACTCAAAGGCTTGTTCGGATCCTCTTCCGAGACCAAGCCTTTTATCAAGGACTTCACGCTTTCTGAAGCAACCTGGCCTCCGCTACTAAGTCCCAATCCGCTATTGAAAAAATACTTCAATTCAAAGGTACCAAATGGGCACGCCAGGTATTTGTTGGTGGTTATCCTGCTTACAGTGGACTCGTGCATTTCAATATCCTCGGCCACATCTTTCAGCACCATGGGTCTCAAATAGTTCACTCCGTATTCGAAAAACTCCTTTTGAAATCCCAAAATGCTCTCTACCACCTTGTAAAGTGTCCTCTGCCTTTGATAAATACTCCGCATCAACCACACAGCTTCTCTTAATTGTTCCTGTAGGTACTCCTTGGTCTTGCCTTGGGTTTTGCTCAACTCGCTTTTATAAAAATCATTCAATTGAAGGTCCGGGAGTCCTTCCTCATTGAGCAGAATCACAAACTCCTCGTTGTACTTATATATGTATGCATCCGGAACAATATAGAAAGTCTCTCCCCCGCCGAAACTGCTTCCCGGCCTGGGATCCAGATTTTTTATCAAATCAAAATATTCGTACAACTGCTCCAGGGATATATTCAATATATTTGCCAATTGCTGGAATTTGTTTTCCTCCAATTCCCCCAAATATTCGTATATCAAGGTCCTTAGTTCAGGTTCATCCACTCCCAGGTTTTGAACCTGTCTCAAAAGGCACTCATTCAGGCTGCGGGCTGCAACTCCTACCGGATCAAAAAACTGGATCCTGTACAATACCTTCTCTACTTCCTCACAGTTGTAGGAATAAGTATCAGCTATCTCTTCGGGGAAAAACTCCAAATATCCGCTGCTTCCCAGACTTGAAATAATAATTTCCCCTATTTCCCTTTCTTTGTCATCGAAATCGGATAGATACAATTGCCAATACAAATGGCTTTCCAAGGAGGGTTTGGACGCGGACACCGCTTCCAGGGGGACGGATTCGTCAACTGCTTCCTTTTCCTTGAATTGATGTGCGGAACTGGAAAACGTACCCATGTAATCATCCCATTCCGCATCCCGCAAGGAACTGCTGTCTTCAACGTTTATCTTTTGAAATTTTTCATTATTAGACTCTTCCGGTTGCTCCCAATTCTCCTGCTCTCCTTTTTCCTCCAGCAACGGGTTTTCCATCAATGCCTGCTGTACAGTCTCGGCCAATTCCAATCTGGAATATTGAAGCAATCTTATCGCCTGTTGCAACTGGGGAGTCATTACCAGCTGCTGGCTCAATTTTATATCTTGTTTTAATTGCAGGCTCATAATTTATATTAGTACCTTTTTTTCATTGTTACAATCAGGTAGTTAAATTTTTAATATGAAAAAGTTTTCTCGCCCCGCCCTGCCAAGGCAGGGACGGAGTCTAAATTGCCCATCATTCGTTGTGCCCGCTAGGGCATGGGAGTTAACAGCAGATAAAGAAATTCAAGCCCGCTTAAAGCATTCAAGCAAAAAAATAATTATATCAATAAATTAATTTTTATGCAAAGATTTTGCCACAAAACTGATTGTATTGCAACTATACAATTAGATTGCGAAACAGCTGTTTGTTTTTGCTATACCGTGCTGATGCTATCTTTAACCGGATAATCCGGGATCACAAACTAAATTTCTCTCCCAGGTAAACTTCCCTGGCTTTAGCGTCAGAAACAATATCGTTGGGTGTACCTTCCAATATTATCCTGCCCTCGTAGACGAGATAAACCTTGTCGCAAATATGCATGGTCTCGCGGACATTGTGGTCAGAAATCAAAATGCCTATATCCCTGTTTTTCAGGTCAAAAACAATCTGTTGAATATCATCTACAGCCAAGGGGTCAATGCCGGCAAAAGGCTCATCGAGCAACATAAACCTGGGATTTAGCACCAAGGCCCTGGCGATTTCCAATCTTCGCCTCTCGCCCCCGGAAAGATGATAGGCCTTCTGTTCGGAAAGTTTGCTTATACCCAGCTCATGCATCAATCTTTGCTGGGTTTCTTTTTGTTGCTTCTTGTTCAATCCAGAATATTCCAGGATTATCCTCAAATTGTCCCCAACTGTCAGGTTCTTGAATACCGAACTTTCCTGCGGCAGATAGCTCAAGCCGAAACGGGCCCTGCTATGTAGGGGCCAACTGGTAATATCCGTGTCATCCACCCATATATTTCCCTGCTTGGGAGCAATAATCCCTACCAACATATAAAAAGTAGTGGTTTTCCCGGCCCCGTTTGGACCCAACAAACCAACCACTTCCCCCTGTTCAAGTGAAAGGGTGACATTATTTACAACCAGACGTTTTCCGTAGGATTTTGTAATGTTGTGTGCTTTTAGGCAGGTCATTATTGCCTTGTTTCAGAAGAGTTTG
>CAJXKR010000211.1 GCA_913055815.1 uncultured Desulfohalobiaceae bacterium
TCCACCACATTATTTATGAACTTACGGAGCCTGATCTGATTGTTGGCTCCCCCTTTTTCCTGGGATTGCCTGACTTTGTGCGCAGTCTTGTTCACAAAGGATTTTAAGAAGTCGGGATCACTATTAACTTCTGTACTGCTCCAGTCTATGGTTTCATATTCTTTGTTTACCAAGGACCTGATCAAGGAAGCATTTACCTTTGTCTCATCCAGTGTCCTGTGAAATGCCTGAGCTGAAATCGCTCTGAACTGGGGGGCCCTGATACCTTCCAATTCGCTAATCATGGCTGTATTGTAGTTCTTACCACCCACCAAAAGCTCGGCATCTTCACCCATTTGAACGATATCCGCCCCGGTTAAGACAATTTGTTGCTTATTTTCAGCACCATTGTTTTCTTTCCCTGTCTTATCCTTGTTCTGAGAATAAGTCATATTTATTCTTCCTCCTTAATTATAATGCTTTCTTGGTGGAGTTCGCATTATTTTTAAATTATCCAAGAAAGTTATTCACCATTGAAACTTAATTCCCGTCTTCCTGCTTTTTGTTTCTTACTCCTTGCTAAAAGTCTTTTGCTGTCTCTTGCTAGGAGTCCTACTGCCGTCATCCCCAACAATGACTACCAACTACATACGAACGGAACTCTAGTCTTTGAGCTCTGGACTTTTTCTTGCTTTCAGCTCTCAGCTATCTTATCTCTTGCTTTCAGCTTTTAGCTTTTAGCTTTTAGCTCTATTGCTTTCGATTTCTAGTTTTCTGCTTCCAATAAGTACCCGCAACTAGGGCAATACCTAGAGTTCGCATCCTGCAGGATTTCACTGCACTTGGGACAAGAGGAGGTTATTGGGCCCAATTCCACAAGCAAATCTCCCTCCTTCACAGGGACCATTTTTTTGTCCATCTGATAATTTGCGAATTTCAGGACCCTTTGAACCACACCGTCAATTTCAGCCACAACAGACTTCTCCTGCTTCATTACGGACAAATTGCAGACTTCCTGCCCTTGTGTGATTATATCGCCGGGTTTTACATGCATAACCCACATGTCGCCGGAACAAGGAGCACCTACATGGTAGGGATTGTTGGCATCCGCCTTTTCTTCCCCTTCCGCCTTCTTGGAAACCGGTTCCGCCACCTGGACCTCTCTGGTCAAGGTCTCGGAATCCAAAGTGTACCTGACATAACTGATTCCCGCGGCATCAGGCTCCGAAACATTCAGGATGACGAAATGATGCGGTTTTCCATTCCTGTCGTTGAAATAGAGTTCCTGGTCCTCTTCCAGACCTTCGAACCATACATCCAGGGGCAGTTGATTCTGGTCTCCGTAATCCTTTCGAAAGTTTATAGTCTTCAGGGCATCCCCTGGATGATTCAAATACATGATAAACTCTTCCTGGGTGGGCTTTCTCTCCAGGTCCCGGGCAAGATTCTCTCTTTCCTGCTCCAAATCTATATCCTGCAACCTGGCCAAGGGAGATTCCTCGGTCCTGCGGTTCAAGGCCTCCTGATACTGGGTTCCGAAAGCGCTTTCATAGACCCAGTCCGGAGGGAATCCCAGTGGGAGCTTTCCGTACTTGCCAAGCAGCAAGTCCCGGAAGGCGTCGTTGCTGTCCCGGTAAATATCCAGCCTTTTTCTCTTGGTATCCTCTGAGAGTTCCTCTTCCGGTGTATTTACCACTGTATCAAGCACAGACAAAAGTTCCTTCACACCCTGCTCGCCCCCTCTCTTATAGGTGCCGGTCACTGCCAGAAAAGCGGTGTTCCAGGTGATCTGGGAACCGGGAGTAACATCGTGGTAGCGGACGATCTTCCTGGTTCCGGCCAAAAATTCCAGCATATGGGGCAAAAGGTGAATATATCCCTGCTTCATGGCACCTTCCTGGGAAGAAGAGGTCGCTCCACCCGGCATACCGTGCTCCACAACATCGTAGTCTATTCCCTTGAAATAAGGTGAGGTATACCTGTCGTAATAAGGCATTATCTGTTTCAGGACAAAATTGGTATTGCGGATCTGATCCTTGTTCAAATTCGTCTGCAGCCCCATCTCATCTTCTATATACGCGGCGGTGGACAGGACCTCCCCCTGTCCGTACCAGCGAACTGAAGATCCGATTGCAGTATCCACTATATGGGCACCTGCCTTAGCAGCCGCTCCCACAGCCGGAACAAAGAGTCCGTCCGTGTAGTGGCGATGGTAGTGCAGGATCAAATCCGGATATTCCTTGCGCAAGGCCTCTACTAGTGCACTGATGAACCTGGGTGGACAAACACCCGCCATATCCTTGAGACCGAGAATATATAGCGAACTGGCCTTTTTGGGATCCAGGCCGCTTACATCGGATATCAATTCATTGATTCCCCTGGCCACCTCCAAATAGTGATTCACATCGAATCCGGTAGTCCAGGACAGGGAAATGGCAGGTTCGAAAATATTCTTGCCGGAATCCAGCGTAATCTCGGCGAAGGGACGCATGTTTTCAATATGATTCAAGAAATCGAAACATCTGATCACATCGTAATCTTCACAGATCATCTCTCCGGTGACCCGCATCACGTTCTTGGGCTGGGGTTTATAACCCAGGATATTCGTGGACCTGATCAGGATCTGCTTTTGTGTTTCCGGTGCAAAATTGTTCCATTCCCTGGCCTCGGTGAAGGGATAAGTTTTGTTTGCCAGCATGGCCACGTGGAAATGCGCACCTCCTCCGTTTTCAAGGGAAAAGAAATTGCACTTGTCCAAGTAGGGTCCCATCATCCTGTCTTCAGCCAGCCGGAAACGATTACCGCTGTTGGACTGGGTTATATCCCTGGCAGTGGTATCTGTAAAATGTACCAGGCCGGAATCCCGAACGTAATCCAGCACCGCCTGCCTGTCTCCTCTGGGATATTGATTCCCGGGAGTATCATTTCCTACTTCCGGCAAGACCGGATCGATCCTACCCATCCGCTTATCGTGACGACCCCTGTATTCTCCCAGTTCCACAAAGGGATTGTATCCCCTTGCGGAAATATCTGTAATAAGCCTGCTCAGCCGGTAAGCTTCCTGTTCTTTTTCTTCGTACTGCAAAAGTTCCGGGGTATTGGCCACAAAGTTGGTGTCGAAGTCTCCGTTCCTGAACTGGGGATGATTGATTGTTTGCCTGTGAAAGGGAATCGTGGTTTTGAGTCCTTTGATATTGTATTCCCACAATGCCCTATCCATCACACTGAGCACCTTTTCCCAGCTGTTGCCGTAAGTTATAAGCAGGGAACCTGCGGAATCGTATTGAGTAGGAAAATTGTATCCGGTGGTCAAGCAGGAATCCACCCGCACTCCCTGACTGCCAGGGGACATGTAGCTCAGGATCGTGCCGCCGTTGGGGGCGAAGTTGTTTTGGGGATCTTCGCAGTTAACGCGTACCTGCATAGAGTAATTTAGTGGATAGAGGTTATGTTCAGCCCATCTTAGTTCAGCTCCGAAACTTATGGCTATCTGTTCTTCCACCAGGTCCACTCCGTACCTGCATTCGGTTATGCCGTGCTCTACCTGCAGACGGGTATTCACTTCCACCAAATAGGGATTAGCTTCGGAATCAACCAAAAATTCCACTGTAGCCAAGGAATAGTAACCTGCTTCTTTTACCAGTTTCAAGGCGTATTCCTTGAGCTTGGCCTGTAATTGGGGAGTTATTCCGCTCCACGGGGAAGGTGTAATTTCGATCAATTTTTGGTGATTGCGCTGTACAGAACAGTCCCTTTCGTCAAAGGCAAAGGCATTGCCGTACTTATCAGCTATTACTTGAATCTCGATATGTCTTATGGAAGTCAGCAACTTTTCCACAAACAGCCTGGAATTGCCGAATTCCGCCTGGGCCATGGAAGAGGCCTTGCCAAAACTTTCCCTTAGCTCGGACTTGGAATGTACTTCGTATATTCCGCGACCTCCGCCTCCACCTTCAGCTTTCAGCATCACCGGATAACCTATTTCTTCGCACAGCTGCTCGGCTTCCTCCAGCTCCACTGCCTTTTCCGAGCCCGGTACAACCGGTATTCCCAATTTCTTGGCAAAGTTGCGCACCGAGACCTTGTTGCCCAAGAACCTCATGGCATCTGAAGGAGGTCCGATAAACTTTATTCCAGCTTCCCTGCATTTCGTGGGAAATTCGTCGTCTTCGGAAGCAAACCCCCAACCCGGATGTATTGCCAGAACACCCCTCTCTTTTGCCAAATCTATGATCTTGTCCACTTGCAAGTAGGAACGGGGATCATTCCCCAAGAGCAGGAGTTCTTTTGCCCCATAGGTAAATGGTGCGGTCTTGTCCTGTTCAGTAGCTGTAATGATTGGCAGCGCATGAAAAAGCTCCAGCATGGAGCGGGCAATTCTCCTTGCGGGAATTCCTCGGTTGGCAACCAAAAGGGGCTGATTATAAAGCTCCTTTTTGACCTCCTCAAACGTTTTCTCTGGCATATAGTCTTCACCTACCTTTTAAAATGTTCTAAGTTTCGCATTCTAGGTTCTAGGTTTAAAATTACTGCTACTGCATTTTTTTACAGGCAGTGTTTCAGCTACATTCCAAACCCAGAACATCGAATCCGAAACCTGAGCAGTTATAACCTGGTATTTTGGCCCAGCCCAGGCAAGATGAAAATCAAGGACATATTTCGAGCTAACCGGGTAGATGTATTTTCACGGCAAAATCCTAACAAAGACCGGCATTATAGAGTACTTCCTGTTTTCCCTGTTTTTGAATCCGAAGTCCCAACTGCTGATCCACTCCCAATACAATTGCATTATACGGGTCCCCACTACCGGGGGTCACCCGGACCTCCTCTCCCAAAAACTCCATTACTTGCTCTACTTGAGACGCAATGTTTTGCATACTTTCGTTTGCAACTAGTACCTCATACCAAAGAAAAACTCTGTGCACAAGCCTTTGCCAATAACCAGCCGGATTGTCCGTACAAAGGGAATTTAGCAGTTTTTGCACTGCCAAGCCGCTAGTAATTTCTTGTTCTGATATCTCTGGTATCCGGTTCAAATTTATTCCTATGCCGGCAAAACACTGCTCCTTCTTTTCTTCCACCAACACCCCTCCTACCTTTTGCCTGGAGAGCAGCAAATCATTCGGCCATTTCAGTTTTAGAGACACCCCCAAATCCGAGAAGGCCCTTATAAGGCAGAGACCTATAAGCACCGGCAGGCAGGTGGGCGCAAAATTTTCCACAGGAAGGAGATTGAGGGCTGCGTAAATATTTCCGACAGGCGAACTCCAATTACGTTTCAATTGGCCTCTTCCAGCCCATTGCCTTACACTGATCACACTGTCCCATTTTTTCATACAATGTGCTGCAGACAATCTCCAAGCGATATCCAACACAGATGAACAGGGACCACAGATAATTATATCCGGTCCTGTATGTCCTTCCTGGAATCGCCACCAAACACTTTGTCTTTCAAAACAGGATATTTCCTGAACACGCTCCCAGTTTCCAGCACCTGCGATTGGCCCTGTATTCCAATATATATAGGCTGGCAAGGATTTGGGATCCAAGGACTGAACCAAGCCGGGGACCTCACCGGACCAAATATAAAAATAACCCATAGCGGTTGTTACGCCTTTTTACACAGCTCCTGACAAGCGCTCCCGCACATACTCCACCAGACCGCCCTTGTTGAGTATATCCTTCATGAATTCCGGCAACGGAGGCACAAAATAAATTTCTTCCCTGGTCTTGTTGTAGATCTCACCTTTGTCCACATTCACGGATAATTGATCCTCCTGGCTTATATTCTCCACATCTTTTCCGAGTTCCAACAAGACTAGCCCCATATTAAAGCCATTTCGATAAAAAATGCGGGCAAAACTGTGAGCTATCACCACAGGTATGCCCGCTC
>CAJXKR010000212.1 GCA_913055815.1 uncultured Desulfohalobiaceae bacterium
CCGGACCCCGTATCGGAGTACGGGGCAGGCTTTGATCCGGGATCCAGCCTTTTCTCTGTCTTTCTGGATTCCGGCTGGAGCCTGTGCTGGACCCTGATCCAGTACCGGAATGACTTTGTTGTGAAAGCGACAAAATATGTATGACAAACCACTAGTTTCAACTATCTAGACTCTAGGTAAAGAGGGGTTCGATGATTGGTGTAGTAATAGTTACTCATGCCAAGTACGGGGAAGAACTATTGGAGGCCGCACAAGGTATTTTGGGTAGACAGGAGCACTGTGCAGCACTGTCCGTTAATGTGGCCAAAGATATGGAAAACAGCGTTCAGGAAATACATTCTGCTGTTAAGGAAGTAGATTCCGGGGAAGGAGCGATAATTCTCACTGACATGTTTGGCGGTACTCCCAGCAATTTGAGCCTTTCCCTTATAGGAACGGGTCAACTGGAAGTAATTACAGGTGTCAATTTGCCCATGCTCTTAAAGATACTGGAAACTCGGGGACAAAATGATTCCAAAAGCGGATCTGCTTCCTTGGAGTCTATAGCGCATGAAGCAAAGTCTGCCGGCAGACAGGGTATTTTGGTGGCCGGAGAAATATTGAAGCGAAAAGTAGCTCATGAACAAAAATAAGCTCTGGATTAGAATTGACAATAGGTTGGTCCATGGACAAGTGATTGAAAATTGGCTTCCCTATGCGAATGTGAAGAAAATAGTGGTGGTCAACGACGAACTGGCAAATGACGAAGTTCAACAGACGATAATCAACTTGGCTATACCGCAGGGAATTCATTTGATTTTTACTTTTGTGGAAAATGTCTTGAGCACCTTGAATAAATATTGTTCTGAAAAGGGCAGTGGGAATATTTTTCTTTTGTTTGCTTCCTGTAGGGATGCAAAAAAGGCCTTTGAATTAGGTTTGTCTTTTAATCACCTCAATATCGGCAACATCCATTACGATACCGGAAAGTGTCAGGTTTGCGAACATATAGCCTTGAGTGAAGAAGACAAGCAGTGTTTGAGATTTTTTGAAGAAAACGGGATTGATTTGGATTTCCGTTGTATACCCAATCAACCCATAAATATTAAAAAGATTTGGTAGTAATATGATCTCTACTTCAAACATCTTATTCTTAATATTAATAAGTTTTTTTTTGGCCTTGTTTCTCTATCCAGATTTGCATGTAGCCTGGGATTGCTGGATAGGCCCATAGCTTTGGGTTTAATTGTCGGAATATGTTTCGGCAATTGGAACGTTGTACTGGGCATAGCTATATTTTTTGAATTGTTCTGGATGGACAAAATACACGCCGGAACCTATATCCCCCCCCATAAAATGTTTGCTACCTGCATAAGCATTCTTTTAGCATTCCATTTGGATTTGCACCGGGCAGAGCAGATACTTCCCATTATCTTCCTGGTAATTCCCCTGGCACTACTGGCAGTAAGACTGGAGTCCTGGCAAAGGATTTTTCAAAACCAAAGTTACGACAAACTTCTCTCTTGGTCCCGCTCATGTATTGACGAATTCCATCCCACAATCTTGATAAAAAAGTCACTTTTGCAGATTGTCTGCATGAACAGCTTGTTTTTCTTCTGTAGTTTCTTGATCCTCGGATATGTTTATTTGTATATTAAACCTTTTTGGCCCCTGACTTTAAAAGGCTTTACTTGGAACCACCTTTGGATATTCGCTTTGATCGGAGCAATTTTATCCCTGCGCAAGATAAGACTGTATCAATATTTATTTTTGGGAGGGGCTTTGCTTTGCCTGGGGATTTGGATATGAAAATAGAAATATCCAGTCAAATTAAAATTTGTTCCAAATTGACACTTGGCAGGCTTAATCTGTTGTGATAAGATTCACAAGGTTTTTTCTAAATAGGGTAGAACACAAAAAATATTTAAAAGGAGGAAGATTATGCCTGCTTATGTTGTCGGTCACAAAAGCCCGGATACTGATTCTGTTTGCGCCGCAATTGCTTTGGCTGATTTGAAAAGCAAATTGGGAGTAGAATGTAAACCTGCGGTGCAAGAGGACATTAACGATGAAAGCAAGTTTGTGTTGGACAAATTCGGGGTCAATGCACCGGAAAAAGAAAGTGATGCTACGAACAAGCAGATATTTTTGGTAGACCATTCCGATCTGTCCCAAAGCCTGGACAACCTGGAAAAAGGTGAATTGATGGGAATAGTGGATCATCACAAAGTTGGCGATGTGACTACACCCAATCCCATAGAAGTATGGACCTGGCCAGTTGGTTGTACCTGTACAGTTCTCAAGAATATGTACGATTTCCATTCTGTAGAGGTCCCCAAAAATATTGCCGGGATTATGCTCAGTGCCATTTTGAGCGATACAGTTATCTTCAAATCCGCTACCTGTACTGATGAAGACGTCAAGGTGGGCCAAGAATTGGCCAAAATTGCCGGAGTAGAAGACTTGACTGCTTTGGGGATGGATATGTTCAAAGTCAAATCCGCTATCGAGGGCACCCCGATCAGAGATTTGGTGCATAGGGATTACAAAGATTTTGACATGAACGGCAACAAAGTGGGAATAGGACAGTTGGAAGTGGTGGATTTGTCCCTGCTGGATTCTGTGAAAGACGACCTTGCCAAGGATATCAAGAGCATAAAAAGCGAAGGGGATTACCACAGTGTATTTTTGCTCTTGACCGATATTATGAAGGAGGGTTCGGAACTATTGATGGCCACAGACGATCCTTCTGTTGTGGAAAAAGCGTTCGGGGCCAAACCGGAAGGGGAAAAGGCTTGGTTGGACGGTGTGATGAGCCGTAAAAAGCAAGTGGTACCCAATTTTGAAAAGGCTTTTGCCAGCTAGATTTATAGCTCCAAAGAGATTAATCCTTTATTTGGCCCGGCATTGCCGGGCCTTTTATTTCTTTTTGTTCCCATTTCGGACGGGTTTTCCAACGCTTGTGCATCCAGAACCACTGTTCCGGGAACCTTGTTACCATTTGTTCAACTTTTTGGGTATAAAACCGGGCTGCCTGTTCCAACTTTTCTTCTTTGCTACCAGTCAAATCTTTCGTATCCAAAGGTTCAAAGGAGTAAAAGGTATAGCACGTATCAGAGTCCCTGGATAAAAAGGCGGGCCAAATCAAGGCTTGTGAACGAATGGCCAAGAGCGCTGGTCCTATGTTTATGGCTGCGTATTTGTTTAAAAAGGGCATGAATACTGCTTGGGATCTGGCAGTATTTTGATCCACGAGAAAAGCGGAGATACCATTTTTTTTTAAGCAGCGCAAGACCTTGAAAGTGGCATTTTCCTTGGATACAATCTCCACACCGTGCCGACTGCGATAGTGCTGCAAAATATTGTTTAAGGCCCAATCCTTGGGTTCTCTTACTATTATCTGGGAATTTCGATCCTGGAAATTCAATCTGAGTATTCCGGCCAGTAATTCCCAGGCTCCGAAATGTCCGGTAGTGGCTACTATGGGTCTGTTTACTTTTTTTATAAATTCCAGATTTTCCGGAGAGTCTATACGAACTCTGGAGTGGAGGAATCTGAAATCGAACTGCCTAGCCACTAGTATTTCCAAAAAAGACTTTCCGGAGTGTACAAAACTATGGTGGGCTATTTTTTGGGATTCTCTATACCCCAGTTGATTGTTCAGGGCATTTGTAGCAATTTTTTTTCTTGCGGGTAGACAGTAGTACATTGATTTACCCAGGATCTTCCCTGCTGTAGAAATCGTTTCCGGGGAAAGGCTTTGAAAAAGGGTGGTAAGAGCGTTATATAAAAGAATGCGCATAATTTTTCTTTTTAAAGTTTGGGGATTAGAATTCTTAAGTTGGGTATATAAGTTCGATCAACTGATTAAAGGATTTTTCTACAGCCCCTTGGTTTTCCAATACAACTTGCTTGGCCCTCTCGCCCATAGTTTGTATATTTTCCGGGCTGTTGAGTATTGAGCACAAATTGTTCAATAGTTCTGGGGAGGAATTGATTACGGTAATTGCTCGATTTTCTTGGAGCTTTTTAGAAATCTCCTGAAAGTTGAACAGATGAGGCCCGGTAAATATGGGTAGGCCCAGAGCGGCTGGTTCCAGCATATTGTGACCCCCGATTTCAGCTAGGCTACCCCCGACAAAAGCAATATCCGCAGCTGCATAGTAAGTGCTCAAGTCTCCCATTGTATCCCCAAGATAGACTTGGATATCCGGATTGATCTCTTCTCTCGCGCTGTGGCGCTGGAACTTCAAACCGTACTTGCAGCACAAGTTGGCTGCTGTTTCAAATCTTTCCGGATGCCTGGGTACTATAATCAAAAGGGCATTGGGTTCTTCCTGCAATAATTTTGCATGTACATCCAGTAGAAGATCTTCTTCTGTATTGTGGGTACTTGCTGCTATCCAAATCGCTGTCTTGGAGTGCAATTTTGCTTTAAGTTCCCTGCCTTTATGAATCTTTTTTTCCGATAGTTCTATATCGTACTTCATATTGCCGGTAGTAATGACTTTGTGCTCAGCCGCTCCCAGGCTGAGAAAGCGCTCTGCATCCTTGTCGCTTTGAGCCAGGATTTTTTGGCAATAGTTTAATACCGGCTTAATAAAAAACTTGATTTTTTTGTAACCTTGCAGGGAACTCGGAGACAATCTGGCATTGGCAATCACTAGTGGTATGGAGTTGTGGCTGCATAATTTGAATATATTGGGCCAGATCTCGGTCTCCATAAAAATTGCCAGCTTGGGGTTGATAGAAGGTAAGAATCTTTTCACAAAAAAAGGAATGTCGTAGGGGAGATAGGAATGAAATACTGACTGGGGAAAAGAATTTTGCATCTGTTTAGATCCGGTGGGAGTAGTAGTAGTTACCAGCATATCCATGCATATAGATTCTTTTAGTATTTTTTGGGCCAAGGGGTGTGCAGATTGTACTTCTCCCACTGATACAGCATGGATCCAGATGGAGTCAGTAAGAGGGGCAAAGGGAACATACCCCATACGTTCTGAATTGCGTCTGTGGTACTCCGGGTTTTTTATTCCCCTGAACAGGAGGTGCCCCAAGATTCCAGGTAGAGCGAGATAGGTACATAAACTGTAAGTGTTGTCCAGGACTGCTTTATATTTCAATGGAATTTCCTTTGAATTTACAGGAAAGAGGATGTACTTATATTGCTATTTTTCTATTTGTCGAAAACATAGGGCATCAAACACTTGAGATTTTAAAGAAAAACAGCTAGAACTGCAAGGATTTTAAGGCTAATTTTCTTGTCAAGATTTTATATTTATGGGAGATTAGGACTAGCTAATCGGAACACGGGTCCCTTATCGACAGTCAACTTATCGACACTCAAAAGAGTTAGTTAAATCAAAGGATTCTAACTAGATATTATGCTTTTTCATGTTGGTTTGAAAAAAAACAATAATTGCAGAAGGTTGTGTAAATGTTTTTCACTGCCTAGATCCCCTAAAAGCTTGCCAAGATTTAATATATGCACGAATTATCCCTTTGCCAATCCATACTGAATATAATACAAAGATATGCCCGGGAACACAATTTTGAGCGAGTACAGACCCTGTGGCTATCATTTGGTAGATTGAGTTGTGTTCAAGAAAAAGCCCTATCTTTTTCCTTTCAGGCTGTTGCTCAAGGCACGATTGCCCAAGGAGCGGAACTTAAGTTCCAGGTTTATCCTGTGCAAATCTATTGCTTTTTTTGTGAAAGGACTTATGAAATGGAAGAATATAGAGGTGAGTGTCCAGATTGTGGATCTAGTAAAGTTGTTTTGCAGGGAGGTACCGAGGAGTTAAGACTGCTGGAGATGGAAGTAGAATAAAATTTGTCCTGAACAGGGTATATGTTTTAGGTGTAAGATGATTTATTAAAT
>CAJXKR010000213.1 GCA_913055815.1 uncultured Desulfohalobiaceae bacterium
TTTGTTTTTGTTAAAGAAATAATGAAAGGTTACGGTAAAAAAAACAGATAAAACATCCTGTGGTCAGGTTATTAGTACAAGCACAGGTGCTTATGAGGATTAGAGCTTTATTCCAACGGTTGGAAGGAACATAGTGAAGCTTGTTCTAACTAATTCTAATTTAGGCAAACCTGCAACTGTGAACATTGAACAGGGAAGTGTGAGTGTTTAAAAACATTATTTGTCGTTTTTCTGCCCCAGCATAAAGATCCCGTAACTGGCCAGCAGATTGGGGAAAAAACGTACTTCCTTGCCTTGTTCTTCTTGATGGTATGTGCTGATAGCGATTTCCCTGATGATATCGAACCCGAACAGGCTGCAGAAATGCCGGAAATCCTTCAGGGGGATGACCCGTATATTGGGTGTGTCGAACCATTCAAAGGGAAGTTCCTTGGATATGGGGGCCCTGCCCCGGAAAAAGAAGAATAGCCTGTTCTTGTAATGGCTGTAATTGGGAAAACTGACTATACCCCTCTTCCCCACCCGGAGCATTTCGTGGATCAGCATGGCGGGCTTCAGGACCTGTTGCAGGGTTTGGCTCAGGATAACGTAGTCAAAGGAGTCGTCCAGGTAATCACCGATCTCCCTGTGTATGTCTCCCTGGATAATGTTTACGCCCGAGATTATCCCTTCTGCAACCTTGTCCTCGTTCGCCTCTATACCGGTGCCGCTGACCTCTTTTTCCTCCTGCAGATAGTTCAAAAGCTCTCCGCTCCCGCATCCCAGATCCAGGACCCTGCTGTTTGGACTTATCCAGTAGGCAATGGTATACAGATCAAAGCGCATTGTTTTCTCCTTGTTTAGTTATCGATCTGTGTTCCTTGTCCAGGAAACCGGAGATGAGACTGAACAGTCTGGGATTTTCCACCAGGAAGGAGTCGTGTCCGTAATCTATTAGTATTTCACAGAAATTCACGTAGAGATTGTTCTTCTTCATGGCCTGGACCATGGTCCTGGATTGCCTGGTGGGATAGAGCCAATCCGAAGTGAAGGAGACCACCAGGTATTTGCATCTGGCGTGGGAAAAGGCCTCGGCCAGTGATCCCTGTCCGTATTTATCAGCAAGTTCGAAGTGGTCGCTGGCCTTGGTGAGGTACAAAAGGGAATTGGCGTCGAAGCGGTCCACGAACTTTTGTCCCTGGTAAGCCAGGTATTCTCCCACTTGAAAATCGGTTTCCATGTTGTAGGTAAATTTGGTCTCCTTTTGGTGTGTTCTGCCAAACTTTATTTTCAGGGCTGTGTCGGACAAGTAGGTTATGTGTCCGATCATCCTGGCTACCGCCTGTCCGTGGCTGGGATGATGATTCTCGTAGTAATCCCCGTTGTTCCAGTTGGGGTCTTTCATTATTGCCTGCCTGGCCACTTCGTTGAAGGCTATGGCCATGGAGGAGTGTTTGGTGGTGGTGGCTATGGGTATGGCGGCTCGAACCATGTCAGGGAATCGCACGCTCCATTCCAGTGCCTGCATGCCCCCCATGGAACCGCCTACTACCGCCAACAACTGTTCAATTCCCAGGTGTTGTATTAGATATTTCTGGGCCTGCACCATGTCCCCGATGGTTATAGCAGGGAAGTTCAGGGAATAGGGCCGACCAGTGTCGGGATCAATGGAGGAGGGGCCGGTAGATCCACGGCAACCGCCCAGGACATTGGAGCAGATCACGAAATACTTGTTGGTGTCTATCCCCTTGCCCGGACCTATCATTAGGTCCCACCAACCGGGCTTGTTGTCGTTTTCACTGTAGTAGCCCGCTGCGTGACTGTCTCCTGTGAGAGCGTGCAGGACAAGTACAGCATTGGTTTTGTCCCGGTTTAGCTCTCCGTAAGTCTCGTAGGCCAGGGTAAGTGGCCCCAATTTTTTCCCGCACTCGAAGACCATTTCATTGGGGGGATGGGCAAAATGAAAAAATTTTTTTTCCACAAGTCCCACAGAGCTGTGTTTGTTCATAAGACGAGTTCTTCTCTTCTGGTTTCCGGTCTGATGCAGCTGCAATAAATATACACCAGGATCTTAAATTTTATAACACGTTAATTTTTCTGTCCTCTGTCATCCGTTTTCTGTCATCTGTGCTGCAGCGCCTGTTCAAGGTCGTAGAGGATGTCGTCAATATGTTCTATCCCTACTGAAAGCCGGATGAAATCAGGGGTAACTCCGCTTTTCTCCTGTTCTTCCGGGGTCAGTTGGGCGTGTGTGGTGGAAGCCGGGTGAATGGCCAGGCTCTTGGCATCCCCGATGTTTGCCAGGTGACTGAAAAGCTGCAGATTCTCGATAAATTTCTTGCCAGCCTCGCTTCCGCCGTTAATTCCGAATCCCACCATGGCTCCGAATCCGGATTCAAGGTATTCCCTGGCCATATTGTGGGTGGGATGGCTGCTCAAGCCGGGATAAAGTACCCAGTTCACCCTGGGGTGTTTTTGCAGGTAGTTTGCCACTTGCATTCCGTTTTCAGAGTGCCTTTCCATCCTGAGGTGCAGTGTCTCCAGTCCCTGCAGGATCAGGAAACTGTTGAACGGGGATATGCACATGCCCATATCCCGCAGGGGATTGTTCCTTGCCCGCATGATGTAGGCACCCCTTCCACAGGCCTCGGTCCAGACAAGGTCGTGATGTGAAGAATCCGGCTCTGTAAGCATGGGAAATTTATTAGAAGCAGTCCAGTCGAAGTTGCCACTGTCCACGATCACTCCACCGATTGTGGTTCCGTGTCCACCGCAAAATTTGGTCAGGGAATGGACCACAATATCCGCTCCGAAATCGAATGGCTTGCACAATATGGGAGAAGGGATAGTGTTGTCAACAATCAAGGGGATACCGGAGCGGTGGGCTATTTCCGCGATAGAACGGATATCAGGAACATCCAGTTTGGGGTTGCCCACGGTTTCCAAAAACAGGCACTTGGTATTTTTGTCTATATTCGCGGCGAAATTCTCGGGATCGCTGCAATCCACGAACGCGGTCTCGATCCCGTACTGGGGAAGAGTGTGTGAAAACAGGGTATAGGTACCGCCGTACAGGCTGCTGGAGGAAACTATATTGTCCCCGGCCTTGCATATATTCATTACAGCCAGGGTTGTTGCGGACATGCCTGAACTTGTGGCCAGTGCCCCCACTCCCTCTTCCAGGTCCATCATGCGATTTTCCAGTACGTCTGTGGTTGGATTCATGATCCGGGTGTAAATATTACCCGTGTCCTGTGTAGCATAGTCTTCACGCCTGTAGCCGGGAGCGTCCAGATTGAGTCTGGGAGCCCAGACCTGGGGTTTTAGGTCGAAAAGTCCCTGTGCATCTTCGCTGTTCTTGAACACGTAGCTGCTGGTTTGATAAATCGGCACCGTCCTGCTGCCGGTGGCAGGGTCGGGTTCCTGGCCGGAATGAAGAGTCTTGGTGTCTATTTTCCAGTTCATAATACTGCTCCAAAATTTTACTATTTACGCAAAAGAAAAAATATTTTATTAGAAAACCAATTGATTCTCAAGCAATGGGAAAAGGTTAATCCTGGTAAATTTGGCCAGGAGTCCCAGCCTTTGTTTATATATATGAGTTTACCTTTTCCAGGGCAATTTCCGGATGAAAATTAACACTACTGCGAAATTTTTATATTGAACTTCTGAGATAACTTGGATCTGTTTAAGCCGCAGCCGGGTTGTCCACTGTGCGACTTGATTGGCTTGCAAAGCCAAGCACTTGGAGCAAAAGTGGATCACCCGGCAAGGCTTAAAGTTTCACTGTAGTGTTAATGAATTCTAGATTGCCGGCATCTTGGGCTCTTGGTAAAAGCTATCCTTATATGGACCAATACGGGAATGCCCTATCAGCCCAGGAACTGTGCGGATACTCTTTTTGCAGTTCATGGTATATATCCCGCAGGGGTTGGGGATCTTTTTGGGTTTTATAACCGATGACTCCCTTCAAATAGATTGCTTCCGGTGCAGCCTGACTCCATGCAGATTCCCGAATTATGAGATCCAGCAGTTGATTGGACTTTTCGAATTCATCAAAATCAAAGTGCAGCTTTGCTTCCCCGATTCTGAGAAAGGGTATCACTTCCTGGGGTGGCAAGAAGCCCACGAACTGATGGTGCACAAATTCCTCTGAATCCAGGATCAACAGCCTGGGAGTCCATTTTACTTTATAGTTCTCTGCGTAGGGTGCTTGTTGATAATTGATCTGCAAAGGAATCACTTTCTCGTTAATATAAGAGATGTTTTTGGACTGAGAATACGCAACCGTATTCATTTGCAGACAACCTATTCAACCGGGATTGAAAAAATCCAGAAAAACCGGTTTCCCTTCTTTTTTGGCCCGCTCCAGCCCTCTGTCCATTTCTGTTTCCCAATCAACTTGATTCATTCTCCACCTCCGATTGATTTGCATTTCTTGATAATATGATCGGTGTTACAATTATTGAGCAAACTGTTTGCCTTGTATTTGTTTTGCCTTGAGACGCTCAGTATTGTATCTACAACAACATTGGTTCAGTGCTTACTGTATTTTGTGACGGTATGCTATAAGCAATTATTGTGCCTAGCATGAGGTGTTTGAAATTGTCGGTTATTTTAGTATGTAAAGATTGATCCGGACTGAAAATTGATAAAAAAAACTGTGGCCTTGTCCCAGGTTGGGAAGCATTTTTGTGACAAGTCACAGTATCTGGTAAGTCAAAAAAATCGTCAGCAGGTAAAAGAACGTCTTCCATCTGTATGGGTCTTTGCACAGGGAATCAAGTCCCACTCTAAGCACAAGACTTTTTGCTTGACTACAATTGAATTATGGAGTTAAATTATTATGTATCCAAGTATGATTTTCAACTCTGACCAAAAAAAGAGATGGCTTATGAAATTTAGTCAATTCCCCAAGTTAAGTTCAATGGTGATCAGTTTTGTATTTGTTGTTTTTCTTTTTATAGCGGGTTGCTCGGATCAACAGACTTCCGGGAAAAATGAACAAGCAGCTTCCAGCCCGGACGAGGCTGTTAAAATCGTATATGTGGATTGGGCTTCTGAAAGGGCAAGTGCCAATGTGGTCAAGGCTGCTATTGAACAGGAAATGAACAGGGATTGTAAAATCCGGGCAGTTTCACTGGTAGCCATGTGGCAGGCCTTGGCCAAGGGAGACCAGGACGGCATGGTCGCGGCTTGGCTGCCTTCACTGCAGGAGCGCTTTCTCGAAAAA
Organism: uncultured Desulfohalobiaceae bacterium; assembly: GCA_913055815.1. GTDB lineage: Bacteria > Desulfobacterota > Desulfovibrionia > Desulfovibrionales > Desulfothermaceae > CAJXKR01. Next base: position 5,213 of record CAJXKR010000213.1, read on the forward strand.
CACAAACAGGACGTGGTTAATCTGGGACCCAACCTGAAAGGGACCAAGATAGGTATTGTTGTCCCCGGATATGTAGATATCAATTCCATAGAGGAACTGAAGGATCATGCCCCAAAATTCGACCACAAGATCATTGGTATAGATCCCCACGCCGGCATTATGGAAAAAACAGAGAAGGCCATTGAAGTTTACAATTTAAAGGAGTTTGAATTGATCTCCGGGAGTGGTGCCACCATGACCACCACCTTGCAAAACGCTATTCAGGAAAAGCGCTGGATAGCAGTTACCGGATGGACCCCGCACTGGAAATTTGCCAAGTGGGATCTCAAATATCTTGAAGATCCCAGGAACGTTTTCGGGGAAGAAGAATACATAGCAACATTTGTCAGGCAGGGTTTAAAAGAGGACAAGCCGGAAGTGTACAAGTTTCTGGACAACTTCTATTGGAAAACCGGAGACATGGAACAAGTCATGCTTTGGGCTCAAGACGAGGATACTAGCTACCAAGAGGCTGCAAGACGCTGGGTAGATAAAAACCGGGAAAAGGTAGAAACCTGGATAAATAACTAGTGGTTTGTCATACATATTTTGTCGCTTTCACAACAAAGTCATTCCGGTACTGGATCGTAGTCCAGCACAG
>CAJXKR010000214.1 GCA_913055815.1 uncultured Desulfohalobiaceae bacterium
TATCTCTATGCGATATTACTTACCTTGCTGTCTATGCCCGACTCACTATTTAATTGTCAAAGAACCAAACACTAGTTCAAACCGATTGGTTTTCCCTCGATCAATAAAGAAAAATAACAGGAATTATTGGCTTGTCAACTATTTCTTTAATTTTGTTTTTCCTGATCGATTAGGTTTGTTAAGACCGAAGAAACCTTTCTATATAATCAAAGATTCCTTGTCAATTACTTTTCGAGATTTTTTGAAAATCTTTTCTCCAACCCTTCTGAAACTGCGCCATATATATTTTTAATTGACAATTGACTTCTCAAAGGTCAAATTATACTTTCACTTTTTAAACTGATCCACTATATAATTACAAATAAATCGGAAGAACCCTATGCCTTGTTCAATAATCGATTACAACAGCGCCGGTGATTGGCAATATTTTCACGACTGGCTCTTTAAAAGGTTTGAAAAGGATCAATCCATTGATCAAAAGGTCCGGGATATAATCAATTATGTGCGAGAGCATGGCGATCAAGCATTGATAGAGTACACCCGGCAATTCGATTGTTCTGAGTTCAGGTCTTCCCTTATCAGGGTAGATCCCAGCAGGCTCGAGCAGGCGGCAAACAATATTGATCCGGAAGAAACCAACCTAATCAGGGAAGCAATCCTAAATATACAGGATTTCCATAAAAGACAACTTGAGGATTCCTGGATCTCTACACGCAACAAGGGCCTGGTAGTGGGACAATTGGTAAAGCCGGTGTCCAGTGCTGGTTTATATGTACCCGGAGGGAAATCCGGTGAAACACCGCTTGTATCCAGTTTGATAATGAACGCGGTCCCGGCCATGGTTGCTGGTGTAGATAATATCAATGTAGTTACCCCCCCGGGAATTGACGGTGATATAAATCCCTATACCCTGGCAACTGCTTATTTACTGGGCCTGGAAAATTTCTTCGCAGTTGGCGGTGCCTGGGCTATTGCCGCATTGGCACAGGGTACTGAAACAATCCCTCAGGTGGATATGATTTCCGGACCCGGGAACATATTTGTAACCACTGCCAAAAAGATAGTCAGTGAATACGTGGGTATCGACATGCTGGCAGGCCCGAGCGAAATACTGGTACTGGCAGATAATACCGCCAACCCGGAATGGATCGCGGCGGATCTATTATCCCAGGCAGAACACGATGAATTGGCCTCTGCACTGTTGATCACTCCGGATAATGATTTGCCAGAACAAGTCAAGACCTGTTTGAATGAACAGTTGCAGGCACTTCCCAGAAAAGAAATAGCCGCACAATCCCTGAAAAACTGGGGCGGAATCATTCGGGTACCGGACTTGGAAACCGGCATAGACCTGGTCAACAGAGTCGCCCCTGAACACCTGGAAATGGCCTTGAATGACCCCTGGGGACACCTGGAATCCATTCAAAATGCAGGAGCTATCTTTATGGGTCATTTCTGTCCCGAGTCCATCGGTGATTATTTTGCAGGCCCTAATCATATACTTCCTACTCTAAGCACTGCCAGATTTTCCTCTGCCTTGGGAGTACAAGACTTTTGCAAAAAGAGCAGCTTTATCTATTCCAATTTTGAATATATACAAGACCAGGGCAACAAGATTGCTAAGCTGGCCAGGTTGGAAGGCTTGGAGGCACACGCGCGCAGTGCCTTAATGAGAAAGGGTTAACCAGTGAATCTGTTATCAGTTATCAGGAAATGTTTGTTCTTTACCACACATTACTGATAACCGATAACTGTTCACTTCGAACTTAACAGCTCAACAACTTAACAGCTATAATATGTAACAAAATTTTGATTGCAAAATCAGGGAGATCTTTATGCAGACAATCACTAATACCGACATCAAGGAATATCCATTGGTTTCCCAGGGCAAAGTCAGGGATATTTACGCACTGGACAACGAGACCCTGCTCATTGTAACCACGGACAGAATGTCCGCATTCGACGTGGTACTGCCGGATCCCATACCCTACAAAGGAGTCGTGCTCAATCAGCTCACCGTTTTCTGGATGGAGAAATACAAGGATCTGGTTGCAAACCATCTTCTGCAGACCGAATTGAATAATTTTTCCTCTGACCTGCAGAAATATTCAGAACAACTGGAAGGAAGATCGGTAATAGTCAAAAGGACGAACCCCCTGCCCATAGAATGCATCATCAGAGGCTATATCAGCGGGTCCGGATGGAAGGATTATCAGAAAAACGGCCAAGTATGCGGAATCGATCTACCCGATGGATTAAGGGAATCTGACAAACTGCCCGAACCCCTGTTCACTCCCTCCACTAAGGCGGATATGGGAGATCACGACGAAAACATTACCTTGGAAGAGGCACAAGCCAAGATCGATGATACAGTCCTGGACAAGGTCAAAAAGATTACACTGGATATATTCAACGACGCTAGCAAGCTGGCTGAAAAAAACGGCCTGATAATAGCTGACACCAAGTTCGAATTCGGCTTGGCTGACCAAGAACTCTACTTAATAGACGAAGTGCTGACACCGGACTCCTCCAGATTCTGGCCCCTGGAGCAATATACTCCCGGCACCTCCCAGCCCAGTTTCGATAAACAGTATTTGAGGGATTGGCTAAAAGAGAATTGGGGTGAAAGCGAAGAACCACCTCGCCTCCCCCGGGAAGTGATCGAAGAAACCAAATCCAAGTACCTGGAAGCTTATAGATTGTTAACAGGAAAGGAGTTATTAAGCTCCTAAGCTGTTGAGCTTTTAAGTAAGAAAGTAATATCAATCGTATCTTCTGAACTTCCAAGAGCTTAACAGCTCAACAACTTAAAAGCTCTTTTTCGTCCCGCCCTGCCAAGGCAGGGACGGGGTTGAGATTGCCCACGCTTTGTTTTGGCCTGCATTGATATCAGGGTTAACATGAAAAAAGTTTTATGTTTTAGAGTTTTAAGGTTTTAATGTGTAGAATAAGACTTTTCTCGCAACGAAAGTATTCGTTGACGAGATTGCCCATCATTCGTTGTGGCCACCAGGGCATGGGAGTTAACATGGAAGATTATATAAGAGGGTTTATTAATTCAACGTTTAACGTTCCCAGTAACAATTTTTTTTTCAGAGACTAGCTGCTATTGACAAGCAGTTTTTTTATCTTATTTTTTAATTGTTGGATAAAAACATTATAAGATACAAAAGGACTAAATATGCAAACCATACTTGCGCTTTTGGCTGTTTTTGTAGGCTGGATAGTCCTGGTCAGGGTTGTCCTTCCCAAATTTGGCTTCAGTCCCTGAAACCCGTCTCAGGAGAGTTGCAGTTGGCAACCGGAAAACAAAGACAAAGAGGAATAGCGGTTTAAATAAAATTGAAGCTTTTATATTATTAAGGGTTGTCAAACAGTTCCAAATAATATATGTTTGCGTCTTAACGGAGAGGTGGCCGAGCTGGCTGAAGGCGCTCGCCTGCTAAGCGAGTAACGGGTTAATCCCCGTTCGAGGGTTCGAATCCCTCCCTCTCCGCCAGTTTACTTAAACAATCAGGGGAACCAGGTGGCAAAGACACTGCCTAATCCGTCAGGCCCGAAAGGGAGCAGCGGGGGTAGCAGTCTTTGGGTACCTGGCTTCCCTAATAAGGGCGTAGGATTACTACGCCCTTATTTTTTGTTAGATCCCAAAACAGCATCTAAATTCATTTCCATTTGCTTTTACTTGATATGCCAAATCACTAACTTGTGCCTGACCAAAAACCGTGATTGGACGTCAATTTGAACAGATACAAGGAGCAAGGAAAATCTCGACCCCGTCCCTGCCTTGGCAGGGCGGGGCGAGAAAGAAGTTAACAGATAACTGCCTTTCATATTAATTATCAATCCAAAGAGGAACTTGGTTCATGCTAGACTTGAAATTTATTCAAAACAATCCTCAATTGGTCCAGGAATCGTTGAACAACAGGGGAATGGATCTGGATGTTTCCTATTTTCTCAAACTGGATGAAAAAAGGCGCACTCTGATAGGGGAAGTAGAAGAACTTCGAAACGAACGCAACTCCACTTCCAAGCTGGTGGGAGATCTAAAGAAACAGGGAAAAGATGCTGAGGATTACATGTCCAGGCTTTCCGAAATCTCGGAAAAAATCAAGACTCTTGATGCTGACAAGAAACAAGTCGAAGAGGAACTTCAGGACCTCCGCCTTTCCATCCCCAACGTACCCTATCCCGATGTCCCGGTGGGAGACGACGAGGATGCAAACATTGAAATAAAGAGATGGGGTGAAAAACCGGATTTTTCATTCACCCCCAAGCCCCATTGGGAATTCGGGAGCGAGCTGGGAGTACTTGACTTCCCCAGGGCTGCAAAAATAGCCGGCAGCAGATTCGCGCTTTACTGGAAATGGGCTGCTAAAATGGAAAGGATCTTGATTAATTTCATGCTGGAAATCCAGACCATGGAACATGGCTACACCGAAGTACTGCCACCTTTTATCGTAAACAGTGACAGCATGCAGGGTACCGGACAACTACCCAAATTCGAGGAGGACCTGTTCAAGCTGGAAGAGTGGGACTACTACTTGATTCCCACTGCAGAAGTCCCGGTTACCAACATCCATAAAAACGAAAACCTGTCCGAGTCAGATCTGCCCTTGGCCTATACTGCTTTCACTCCCTGCTTCAGGTCCGAAGCAGGTTCCTACGGCAAGGATACCAAGGGACTTATGCGGCAACATCAATTCAACAAGGTTGAGTTGGTTCGCTTTGCACATCCCAGTGATTCCTACGAACAACTGGAGATTTTGCTCCAACACGCAGAGGAAGTACTGCAAAGACTGGGCCTGCACTATAGGATAGTAAACTTGTGTACCGGCGACCTGGGATTTTCCGCTGCCAAGACCTACGATATAGAAGTCTGGCTTCCGGGCCAGAACGATTACAGGGAAATCTCCTCTTGTTCCAATTTCGAGGATTTTCAGGCCAGACGTGCGAATATATACTTTAAATCCGGACAGAGCAAAAAGAAGGAATTCGTGCACACCTTGAACGGTTCCGGGGTTGCAATAGGTAGAACGGTTCTGGCAATAATGGAGAACTATCAACAGGAAGACGGTTCCCTGATAATTCCGGAAGCTTTGAGGCCATATATGAACGGAATGTCCAAGATCGAACCATAGATAATGAAATAAAAAATAATATTTAATCCTTTCTTGACATAGTCCTAATAAATATATATCTTCTTCACTTCGGTGGGTCGTTAACTCAGCTGGTAGAGTATCGGCCTTTTAAGCCGAGAGTCGCAGGTTCGAATCCTGCACGACCCACCAATAATGTCCCCATCGTCTAGTCGGTCCAGGACGCCGGCCTCTCACGCCGGTAACAGGGGTTCGAATCCCCTTGGGGACGCCATGTTTGAGATTTTTTTGTTTACAGCAAAGGAGAGGTGGCCGAGCTGGTCGAAGGCGCGCGATTGGAAATCGCGTGTGCCGTATCCCGGCACCGAGGGTTCGAATCCCTCCCTCTCCGCCATAAAAAAAAGACCGGCAAACTGATGCCGGTCTTTTTTTTATGGCAATTTGTAGAAAAAAAATCAACAGTTTTGTATGAAAAACACCCTGAATTTCTCCAGCTCCAGCCTATTGACACTTACAAGATTCAAATAAATCAAGTCAGATATTTAAATTTGATTGACATTATTTAACAGTTATTAATACAATAACATTAAATAATATTTATCAAGCAAAAGGCATTAAATAATAGATCTAACAAATCCAATCTACAAGTGCAAATTTTATTAAACAGGCATCACGGTAATTTTGTTCTAAATAAAATATTCTTTCTTATCAATAAGTTATCTTTTTACTCCAGTTTTGCTTTGAAAAT
>CAJXKR010000215.1 GCA_913055815.1 uncultured Desulfohalobiaceae bacterium
GCTTTCTCCAGTGGTTCAAGCCAAGAGGCTGCAGCCCATTCCGCGCATCATTCCTTTGCAGTGGAATATGCAGTGATGGGGGTATCTATTCTCATGGTTCTGATCGGCATAGCTGTAGCCTATCAGATGTACGTCCGGAAAAGGGATCTGCCTGAGCGTCTTGCTTCCAGGTTCAGGGCTGCTTACAGCTTCCTTTACAACAAGTGGTATGTAGACGAACTTTACAGTTTTATTGTAGTTCGGCCATTGTATAGATTGTCCATGTTCTTGTGGAGAGGCATTGATGTGGCTGTAATCGACGGTGCGGTTAACGGCGTGGCCCGGATGCTTACCTGGTCCGGAAGTTGCCTGCGAACAGTGCAGACAGGATACCTTCAGTCCTATGCAGTATTAGTGATACTGGGTACTGTTGTCCTGGTGGTTTATTCAACATTTACGCTGGTTTAGACCCAAGAAATAAGCAATGACCGGTTTGTAGGGTGTGAATGCAGAATTTCTTTAGCTATGGAAATGCATTTACCGGAGTCTTTTAACCAAGATACAAGTAAATACAGGCTAAGCCTGTTCAGGGTGATTTGAATCCAGAACTGTAAACTTTTGAACGAGAATGGTTGTATGCAATCAGCCTTGGGAGAGGAGTAAGCATGAGTCAGTTGGAAATTCCCATACTCAGTATTGTGACCTTTTTGCCGATACTAGGGGTTCTGATACTTTTGGCCATATCTAACAAAAACGGAAATAAAACCAGTCTGATCTGGTATACCGGCTTGGTTGTGTCCATAGTCAACTTTTTCCTGTGTTTGCCGCTGCTTTTTTATTTCAACAGCTCTACTGCCGGAATGCAGTTTGTAGAACACCAACCCTGGATTGAAAGCCTTGGTATATCCTATTCACTGGGATTGGACGGGATAAGTTTGTGGCTGGTTTTATTGACAGCATTCATCCTTCCCCTTTGTATAATATGTTCCTTTACCTATATACAAAGCAGGATCAAGGAATACGTTATCAGCTTTTTGATTATGGAAACCGCCATGATAGGAACTTTCCTAGCCCTGGACCTTATCCTGTTTTACGTCTTCTGGGAACTCATGCTGGTGCCCATGTTTCTGTTAATCGGGATATGGGGCGGACAGCGCAGAATATATTCCGCGATCAAGTTTGTCTTGTATACAGCTGTAGGCAGTCTTTTAATGCTAGTGGCCATAATTGTTCTCTATTTCTGCAATATGAAGGCTACAGGACAACCCAGTTTTTACCTCTTTGATCTAATGGAACTCCATATCCCGGTGACAACGCAGTTCTGGCTCTGTGCAGCCTTTTTTCTGGCTTTCGCCATCAAGGTTCCCATGATTCCTTTGCATACTTGGCTCCCGGACGCCCACGTGGAGGCTCCCACCGCTGGAAGCGTTATATTGGCTGGAATTCTACTTAAAATGGGAACATACGGCTTTATTCGATTTGCGATGCCCCTTTTTCCATATGCTGCCCATGAATTTATCCCGGTGATAGCCACACTGGGTGTAGTGGCTATTGTGTTCGCAGCCCTTGTATCCTGGGTGCAACCGGATATCAAGAAATTAGTTGCCTATTCCAGTGTCAGCCACATGGGTTATATTATGCTGGGACTCTTTGCCTTCAATATCCAGGGTCTGGAAGGCGGTATTTATCAAATGCTCAATCACGGTCTTTCCACTGGGGCGTTGTTCCTCTTGGTCGGAATGATATATGAACGCAGACATACCCGGTTGATGGAGGACTTTGGAGGATTGGCCAAAGTAATGCCGGTATTTGCCACATTCTTGATGATAGCCACACTGGCCTCGGTTGCCGTACCAGGAACCAATGGTTTCGTGGGAGAATTTTTGATATTGCTGGGAGCATTCAAATCCTATCCGGTATTTGGAGCAATAGCGGCTTCGGGAGCACTTTTCAGCGTTATTTACATGCTCTGGATGTATCAGCAGGTTATGTTTGGCCCGGTAGACAAACAGGAAAACAAGGAGCTTTCAGACTTGAATGGGCGAGAAATAGCTACCTTGCTGCCTATAGCGGTATTGATCATTGTAATGGGAATTTTCCCCGGGCTGTTCCTGCGCCAGATGGATGCATCAGCAGAACAATATATCCAGAGATACCAGGTCAGGTATCAGGCTTATAAATCAGAGTTGGAAAATGATTCTCCCCAAATGGTGCGTCTGGACCAGCAAGCAGTTGCTATGGAAAAAAGCTTTTTTACTGCTCGGGACTAGGTTTTTTGTTTTAGGTGTTTTTCGCTACTTAGTAGTCGAGATTGGTAGTATTTCAAAGTGGAAGTCATCATTTTTGGAATTGAGTTATCAGAATAAATTTTGCATTTCTATAACTAGTTCAACGCTGAACTGGGAACGTGAAACCATTAAGTAAATAACTCTTAAGTTAGTTGACCTGATTAGAATAACTATTCATAGGAATTAAAAATTGGATTTTTGTAAAGACTTCTCATAAAGCCCTGGATTGGGAGGAAAAAAACAATGGATCAAATCGCATTCACTGCTCCGGAAATCGATTATTCTTATTTACTGCCGCAGATAATACTTTTGGCAACCAGTGTATTTGTCCTTTTGGCGGACGTGTTCAGCAAGCGCAACTTTCCGCGCATGCTCGCAACCTTTTCTTTTTTGGGAACCATAGCAGCTACCGTTGCCGTAGTAAGCAATTTTTATCCGGTTGATAATAAAATGAATATGATATTTATGGACGGATTTTCATCCTTTTTAATGTTGATTATCTGCCTGATCCTGCTTGTTACCATTCTGATATCGGTCACTTATCAGAGGCTGTTCACTAATATCAACAGCGGGGAATACTATTGTTTACTGCTTTTGTCCGGGTTAGGCATGATGTTTATGGTGGCTGCAGGCCATCTTATTCTAATGTTTGTGGCCCTGGAGCTAATGTCGATCTCTATTTATGTTTTGACAGGATTCCACAGGGACAACGCAAATTCCATAGAGGCTGCACTAAAATATTTTCTCTTGGGGGCTTTTGCTTCTGCCATCTTGTTAATGGGATTCGCATTTATTTTTGGAGCCACCGGTACTCTTGATATTACTGCTATAAGCGAATATCTGGTCAAACATCCTCAGGCCGTAGGTTCCGGTTGGCTCTTGGCCGGGATAGTATTAACTATCTCTGGTTTGGGCTTCAAAGTTTCCATGGTCCCTTTTCATATGTGGACTCCGGATGTGTACGAAGGCGCACCTACAGTGGTTACCGGTTTCATGGCCACCGGAGTCAAGGCTGCTGCCTTTGCAGCCCTGGTCAGGATCTTGATGGTTCCGTTTGATCAAATCCTTGTTGACTGGACCCCGATCTTGTGGGGAGCTGCTTTCTTAACCATGACTGCCGGCAACATTCTTGCTCTGGTCCAGGAGGATATAAAGCGCATGTTAGCTTATTCCAGCATAGCCCACGGAGGTTATTTATTGATTGGCTTTGTGGCCGGTAGCGGTATGGCCCAAGCAGGCATCCTGTATTACTTATTGGCATATGCGTTTATGAACTTGGGTGCCTTTGGAGTGTTGGCCCTGTTGGCCAAGAAGGACAGGGAATGCACTACTTTGTCCGATGTATCCGGCATGGGACTGGAGTATCCCGGACTGGGCCTGGCAATGGCAGTGTTCATGTTTTCCCTGGCAGGTATTCCTCCTACCGCGGGTTTTATGGGTAAGTTGTACATCTTTACTGCAGCCGTGAAATCCGGTTTTGTTTGGTTGGTTGTTTTGGGAGCGATTAATAGCATGATTTCAATATATTACTATTTCAGGGTCCTAATGGTAATGTATTTCCAAACCGCCTCCCGCCCCGGTGAACAGCCTGTACCCGTGATTGCAAGCTCCGTGAACTTAGCACTTGCCGTTTCAACTTTAGCGATCTTGTATATGGGAATTTTCCCCTCTTTTTTCTGGGAATTGGCCCAAAATTCCATATTTGCTCTCACATAACCCGATGAGCAATATTTTTATGCTCAGAAAAAATTATTTTGCTCTGCAAGTTCAATTTATAAACGGCAATGGTTTTTGTAGTCCTTGAATCAAAAAAAGCATTTATTTTCTATATATACAAGATATTCGGTTCGTTACTTTGATTTTCCTAACAGTACTCAATCTTAACCATAGCTTAACATAGTTCAGATCCCCTATCTAAGTCTTGACTCCTGAACCTTGAACCTATAATCTCCATCCTGACAATTATTTCTCGTATTTTCGCAAAGTTGTCTTGATTGTGGGGATTTAAGTTTGGCATTGAATATTCTCACTCTTCTGTCTGGAATTTAGAGCTGCGGCCCTGCGCTGGGGTTAGGCTGCGGTAAAAGATAACTTTCAAATCGTTTTAAAAACTAGTACCAAAGTTCTATTGATCCTGTGGTCAAAAAAGTATAAATCTAAAAAAAATTAAAACGTGTATAAACTATGTTTTAGCTTGTATACCGGATTGTCAATTCGAACCGTTCTTTACAAACACATCTATAGTGATTTTTTTATAATCCACTAAAGGAGAAATAAAAATCTAGCTAGAAACAACTGCCTGTGCATTTGCAGATATATAATTTCAAAAGATTACAAGCTAATGCTCTTTTCCTGAAAGTCAAAATTAATAGCAGGTTAAAAAATTATGCAAATATTGATAGGATTCATAATTTCTATTGGGCTGATTTCCGGCTTTCATTCCTTCCAAGTAATACCCAAGGAAGAAACTCCAGTGGTCATTCCGCAAAATGGTGCGCACGATGTAACAATTTATCCGTTGATCACCCCATTATCCGAGATCAAGAACAAACATATCGTGGAGCAGCAGCACGACTATAGCTGTGGATCCGCTTCACTTGCAACTTTGCTTAATTACTATTTGGGGGAAAACTTCACAGAGAGGCAAGTCATCAAGGGATTGATGCAACACGGGAATGTAAAAAAAATCAAGAAAAGAAGGGCTTTTTCGCTTTTGGATATGAAGAATTTCGTAAATGTCCTGGGATATGAAGGTATGGGTTATAAAGGGTCAATCGAGGATTTAAAGGGACTGGACGTTCCTTGTATTGTTCCTATCAAGATTTTTGGGTACAGGCACTTTGTAGTTTTAAAAGGTATTTACAAGGGCAGGGTATTTATGGCCGACCCTTGGAAGGGCAATACCAGTTATACTATAGAACGCTTCCAGGATATGTGGTACGACAATGTCTTGTTTATGGTGGAGTCAGAGAGAAAGGAACCCCTGGATCTTTTGGAATTGAGCCGGAAAGATCTCAGGTATATAGACGCGTATACTGCACGTTTGATGATTTACGATGAGTCCATGGATTGGTCTTTGCCGGTTAAAAGGGATATAGAAGGATTGCCTATGGATTACAAGAGCTACAAGAGATAATCTCTAATAATGTAGTAGCTTCTTTTAATAATGAAAAAAACTATGGATAATCCGACATAACAAAGTCCAAAAGAATTGAACATAAAGGAGAAAAAAACGTGATTAAAAAAATAAATACGATAACAATTATTATCTTGTTTGCGGTTTTCGTTGCATCCAATTGTGCAGCTGAAAAGATCCCGGATGAATTCTCGCAACTTGTCCACAAATGGGTACAAGCCTGGGAAGATGGTGATGTAAGTGATTATAAGGAGTTTTATGCATCTTCCTCTGCTGCCGGGGGGAAAAACTCCACGCAGGAATATTTGCAAGACAAAAAAAATATTCACAATAATCAGCAAAAGTTATGGATAGTTGTTCAGGATTTGCATCTTACTGACCGTAAAGAAAAATCTGTCAAATTGTCTTTCCGGCAGCATTATATAGGCTCTGATTATTCAGA
>CAJXKR010000216.1 GCA_913055815.1 uncultured Desulfohalobiaceae bacterium
TAGATTTGGTTTTCAATTTTGTCTTCCAATCTATCCATCTCCCGTTCCATTCTGTTCAAGACTTGTTCGGTTTCCAGTTCGGCTTTTGCCTTGTGCATGCTATTGGCCAATCTGCATACTGCATCCAGGGCTATCTGTAATAACGAAACAGGAGCGTTGATCACTGCCTTATTACCAGTAGCATATTGACGAGGTTCAAATAATAAATCTGTCAGTCTTTGCACCCTGTTATTCTCAATTATTACCTGAATAGATTCTTTTCCTTCAAACTGGCCTTGAAGATTTCTTACTTCGTCCCAGAACAAATTCTCTCTCACACCTATCTGTCTATTAAATTGCATGATTGACTGTATAAGAAGATAATTGAATATTTGTTGTGATAGGCTGGCTTTGATATTCTCTTTTTCTAATACTGCTGCTTGGATAAGGGAGTCAAAGTCCTCTTCAGCTTCAGATTTTAATTGTGCTTTGAATGAATCAATTATATCTCGGGGAATCTCGGCATGTTCATCAATATTGATTTGTTCTAGATCTTCAGAATTTTTCACCAGTACATAGTCTGTTTCATTATTTACAGACCTTGTGGCTACAACAAAGCCCACTAGGGAACATTTTTGCTGTGGTCCCTGCACTTCAATACGTTGTGCACAGCTTGGCAATTCAAAACTAGAAATGTAGTTCAACACGCTTTCAAATACAGGATCACCATAACTGGAAAAATGCAGTGAAGCATTTTGATCTTCAGGTCCATATTCGAACGTATCTCTGGAAGAGGTGAGTAAAGATCCATCAGGTACTCCAGGAATATTGTGCAAGACCAGAGTATTTTTGTCCGCTGTTGAAGTAATTGTGCATCCCAACGCTTGCAAAGTCTTGGATTCGGCAAGAACCGACCAGATATAGTCCAGGGTTATCGGACTTTGGGGTGTAGTACCAGATCGCTCCAAATTAGTATAGATTTTATACAATTCTTCTGCATTGATTTCCCTACTGGCAATCCGCGCTTTTGTTTCTTCCAATCTTTGTTGGACCTTGTTTTCCAGTGTTTGTTCATCTATCTTTTTTTCTATCAGGTCCTGAAAATCCTGTTGATCGACTGGCAAAAGTGAAATCTGTTGTGTGCCAACTATGTTGTCCACTGTTGAAAGGCGCTCTAACAACCGACCATATACAGTGGCTTCTGCAGAATCTGCATAACACAAATTGATAACCTCGACGAGTTCATTCTTCTGTCCTATACGGTCTATCCTGCCTATTCGTTGCTCCACTTTCATGGGATTCCAGGGTAGATCAAAATTAACCATAAGATCAGCAGTTTGAAGATTAATTCCTTCGGCTGCAGCATCAGTGCAAACCAATATGTCTATATATTGATGCAGGAAACGATGTTTTACTGTTTCCCTGTCTGTACCTACTAAACGCCATGTTTTGGGATCCATATATTGGGCGCTTTGCCCTGAATACGTTCCTATGAGAAGCCTGGGTTTTTGGCGTAAAAGCGTGCTGACAATGTCACGTAACGTATCGTAAAATCTGGTAAAAATAACGGTTTGTTTAAAACGCCCAGTATTGCGGTCGATTCTCTCTTCAAGGATATTAAGTAAGGTCTTCATCTTGGAAGACAAGAAAGGCAGACTATCAAATTCTTGTATTAACTCTTGAACAATACCTTTTTCCCAGACAAGATCTTCGGAGCTTCTATTTTGCAGCACAGTCTCCAAGATTTGACTGTCCTCATCTCCAGCGTCCAGTAAATCCTGAAGTTCCGCCTCGTTTATAATCTCTTCCTGCCCCAATGCATCATGTGCTCTTAAAGTGGCATCTATGCGTTCCAAACGACGTTTCAAAGTCTCTGTAACTGCATAAAAACTGGAGGCAAACCGTAAACGGAGGAAGTTGAGGTAAAAACCTATAGAAGTTCTGTTAGCGTTATCACTATGAGTCCGGATCTGCACAGATAGTTCGCGGCAGTACTGCTCCAGCCGATCATAGCAATGGCGCTCATTTTCTGTATAAGTAATTGTAGGTGGTCGTCTTATATGTCGTTTGGCTAAATTGGCATCCAGTTCCCCTTTGTCTCTGTATATCTCCAAAAGTCCCCTGGTATGGCGAAGCATGACTCTGGACAAAGGTGAGGCGGCAAAGAACAAACGTTTCATTCTCTCTTTATCCAGTCCCCTGGGGATACGCCCGTCTTCCCTGAAGCGCCTGTAACTGGTGCGAAATTTTGAGTCTACGACCGCCTTGTGTAAAAAATCCATATAAAATGGATCATGTTGTTCCAAGTCACTCAGGCATTTTCGAAAAAATTCCCATTCTTCATTTCCAATGGATTCGTTGTCCACTAATCTTCCCAAAACAGAGAAATACCAGTTGGTCAGCCCAGGTTCGAACTGAAAGGCGCTAACCCTGTTGGTAAGGCTCATAAGGTCAAAGACTTCCACAACATCTAGCTGCATGGGTGTAGCAGTTGCCAATAAAAGGCATTCAGCTTTACTGCGCAACAGACCTGAAATAAGATTGTACAAGCGACCATATTTTGGTTCTGCCTGCAGCCCTCTGGTGGGATTCTTGCGCCTTGCATAATGCGCTTCATCCACCAGGGCCAAATCGAAAGGAGGGGTTTCCTGTAACTCCTTTAAGCGTTCCGATCTGGCGAGCAGTCCAGTGGAGACTATGCTTAAATCGGACTCAAACAGGGAGGAAGTGTTATCTAAATCTTGTTCAGGAAAAATTTTTTCTTTTTTTGGTCTCTGGCCACCGTGTATCAAAGCAAAAGGAAGCAAGAACTTGTCCGCCATTTCCCTCAGCCACTGGCGAGTCAAACTGGCAGGGGCAGCTATGAGCACTCTTGGGGTTAGACCGGACAAAACCAGGGACCGAATAATTAATCCGGCTTCAATTGTCTTGCCCAAACCCACTTCATCACAGAGCATATAAGAGAAGGGATAAGTGGACAACACCCGTTTAGCCACTATATTTTGATGCGGCCAAGGCCTTACAGGTGCTGTTTCCATACCTACAAATCTGCCTCTGGACAAGAGTGGTCCATCTTTTATCAAAGCAAAGCGTAGTCTTTCTTTGCTGGATGGAGAAGGAACTTCTATGGGGCCAGAAGGGGTTCCATCGATTTCACGTGGCTTAGAGAATCTTTCAGCAATGGAAACGAGTTTGCGTTGGACAGCTTCCGGAAGCGAGAGTATTTCAAAATGAGGGTGTTCATTGGACCAAAGCAGATCAAATTCTTGTTGTGCCTCTTGTGTTCTTTGGGCCTCCACGTTTCCTTGCCAGCTGCAATGCACATCTATGTTCTCTGCATTTTCCACCAGCGCTCTTCTAGATTCATTCAAAGACCCAGAAACATATAATGCATTGTCTTCTGTATCCCTGAATATAGCCCATTTCATATGTACGTAACCATCGCTCGCAGAGTCAAAAGGTATGGGTTCGCCAGTTTGAGAATGGATACGGCAGGCAACCTTTAGATCTAAATGTCCTTTGCTTACCATCCACCCCAATAGAGCAACCCCGTTTTGCACATTTTCCGGCCAAGAGGAAATGTTTTCCAGTTCAGCCCCAAGCTTACGCTCAAGTTCTTTATATTCTCCTTTCTGAGCGGAATATAACAAAATCCGGACATCTTCCGGATTGAGATCTGCACCAACTATAAATCTTGCTTTTCCGCCTTGTTCTGTAAAGGTGGAAAATCCTTGGGAAGCAGCTGCCAGTGAAGAAGAACTGAAGTACCCTGCTACACGGTCGTAACGTACTGAACGTCGCAAGGCTGGGATGTAAAAATCATGCAGGATATTGGTCGGCTTTCCTTCAAGGTTGATACTGGAAGTACGATAAGAGATTTGCCACTTGTAATTGGGCAAAAGTAGAGATGGTTCCTCAAAATATGACATAGACAATTAAAGTATCATGGCCATTCAGTAGGTTTGGTTAAGACAAAATTCCTTTGGGTATCAATAACGATTTTGTTTGGGAACTGGCTTGTCCTCAAATGTTTTTCTTTCATACGGTGATGAGAATCGCACGTATTTTTAATATGTTCAGCAGAGCGGGCAATTGGTATAATGCATTTAATTTGTTTATAAGGGAACATTGTCTTTATTTGCTCAATAGCCGGGACTAAATCGCTGTCTCCACTTATTATGTAGGCTGTATCAAATTCATCTTGAAAAGCCAGTTTCATCAAGTAGATAGCTATATTAACATCTGTCTCTTTTTCTTCAAAAGTTTCGTATTTCTTCTTGCAATCAGCCAGGCAATCCCTGGTTACTTTTTTGAATTTACCAAATACTACGTTAATGCCATGGAATTTTAAAGCCTGCACATATTTCTTTTGTCTCTTGTGCTTTTCTTTATTCCAATGTGCATAGGCTGTAAAATAATATATATCTTCAAGCGTTTCATTTTTGGGGGATAAGAAGCATTCAGCGAGTTGTCTATAATTTAACCACTTATATTTACTGTATTTTTTATTGGCTATGGCGTGATAAACATTGAATCCGTCTATGAAAAAAATTGCTTTGTTTTTCATTAAGTTCTCCAATATAAAAAAGCCCGCTTCAGACGATATCCTCGTCCAAAACGGGCTTATAATCAATATACCCGACTTCACCGGAAGTCGGGGCCTGTACGACACGGAGTCGTACAGGGGGGTTAATATTTATATAGTGCATTCTTCTACTCATGTCAACTGTTTTCAAAACAAATTGTTTCAATAATAAGCAATATTTCATATATCCTGAACCGACATCAGAAAAGAATCTTTACATCAATAAAATGCCTTTATGATTGCAAACCAAAGAGTATCATTTCAGCCTTCTGACGCCAATCTGAGTCATCCACCTCTGCGGCCCAAACCTGCAACAGGGAAATTATGCGTTCTCTATTTCCGGAGGTATGTTTGTCCAGATAAGGCCGTACCCTTAATATATCGCCATGTTCATAGGCCATAAGCATACCTTGCAGAATATCCCAGTCGGTTTGAGGCGTTTCTAACCGTTTCTCATTCCTCTCTTCGGGTCTGACCAATCTGAGTTTGGAGCCTTTCTTGACCATAGGAGCATAGTATCCATTGAGATTGTTGCTTTGCTTCGACCTGTTTTGGGCAGCTGTATTAAGCCCGATAGTTTTGGGCTGTACCTGATAACCTCCGTTTTTTTCAGCTAATTGTACTTGCAGGGACCGGGAAAGGTTTAGTCCTTCGTCAAAGGCGAATTCGTTCAGCCCCCAGATTCCAAAAGCAGTTAGGGCCATGGCAGTTTCAGAGTCAAGTTCCGTGACTTGAATTCTCCCTTTACTGATCCGAGAGATCTGGTTTTCTGCCACTACCCGGCTGGCCTCGTTCATGGCCCGAATAGGACTAACTTCTTCATCACCGTCCATAACCGGCCAATTTTCGGACAAGACTTTTAATGCCCTTCCATAGGAAGCAACCATCTCATCCACAGGGTTTAATCTTAAAGGCTCGAACTCTTCCAATCCATGCTTAACAGCCTTTTCAATATCTTTTTGCACTCCGCTGCCACCTAGGCCGGTCCAAACTGCTGGATAATCAGTTTCTGTAATTCTCTTTCGACAAGAGATAAATATGGAGCTGGCAGTTGCTGCCATATCCTTATGATGAATATCTTGGCTTGGCTCGGATTCCACCGGAAAGGTACTACTAATAATCCATCCTGATTCTATTAAAGAGTGTGTCAATGCTTCCCAGGCTGCCTGACTCTTGTGATTAAACATAAGGGTAAGCATTCCAGAATCATTTAACACCCGTCTACATTCAGCAAATATATTAGACATATGTGA
>CAJXKR010000217.1 GCA_913055815.1 uncultured Desulfohalobiaceae bacterium
AGGATCAGCAACAAGACCCACCTTATTATGCCCTATCACCGAGAAATGGATAAATTGAGGGAGATGAAGAAATCGGGGAAGGACAAGATAGGTACTACAGGTCGGGGGATAGGCCCGGCTTACGAGGACAAGGTCGCCAGAGTCGGGATTCGGGCCTGCGATATCCTGGACCCGGATTTTATGCAATATAAGATAGAAAAGGCGCTTACTGAGAAAAATGTCCTTTTTCAGCACTATTTTGGAACGGAAACGATGAGCAGGGAACAAGTCTGGGAACAGGTCAGGTACTGGGCTGAAAGGATCCGGCCCTACCTGTCGGATGTCTCGGGGGAGATTCAACAGGCCCGGAACGAGGGCAAGAGTATCTTGTACGAGGGAGCTCAGGGTGTGCATCTGGATATAGACCACGGCACCTATCCCTTTGTTACCTCCTCCAATACAGTGGCGGCGAATGCCTCCACCGGCAGTGGTTCCGGATTGGATATGCTGGACAGGGTTGTGGCAGTGGTCAAGGCCTACACTACCAGAGTGGGTTCCGGCCCTTTCCCTGCCGAATTATCCAGTGAAGTAGGCAGGCACATACAGGAGAAAGGCGACGAATTCGGTGCGACTACCGGAAGGGAGAGGCGGTGCGGCTGGCTGGACCTGGTTATGTTGAGGGAGTCGGTTAGATTAAGCGGTGCCAGTGAGATCGCCTTGACCAAATTGGATGTTTTGAGCGGCCTGGAACAGTTGCATTTGTGCACCGCCTATATGTATAATCAGGAGGAGATAAAATATCCCCCCCAGATAGAAAATGGCCTGGAAGCTGTGGAGCCAGTGTACAAGTCCTTGGACGGCTGGTCCGAGGATGTGTCAAAGGTGCAGAAATGGGAGGATCTCCCGCTTGCAGCCAAGAATTATCTGCAAGCCATAGAGGAGGAAACCGGGGTCAAGGTATCCATAGTGTCCGTGGGTCCGGACAGGGAGAGCACCTTGAGGCTGGATTGATGCAACCGGATCAAGTGCCGGAAAGGGCAGTGCCTGGCACTGTTTGAAACATTAACCCGAGGCTGGGTGGATAACAATGGTTGCAGTGGGTGAAGCCAAGGAAGAGGTGATGCAATTACCGGATCAGGAAAGGGTCCTGGGATTTTTGGATTGCTTTGCCTCCGATCCCCCGAATGTCGTGCTTTTGGAAGGGGGAGGCCCGGAGGAGAGAGAGCAGTGCGCCCTATACTGGAGCGCGTTGCTGAATTGCAAAAGTGCATCCCCGGGTCCGTGTCTGGAATGTTCGACATGTACACGCATTTTTTCCGGGACATTCAGGGACCAATATTTTTTTTCCGGCAGTGAGGGGCCGATCAAGATAGAGGATGTCCGCGGGATCAGGAACGTGATGGGTCAAAAGCCGGATAGTGACGGCTTTCGAGTGTTTATAGTCAGCCAGGCACAGGAGTTGACCTCCTCAGCTGCCAATGCCCTGTTGAAGTCCATGGAGGAGCCCTTGCCAAACAATGCCTTTGTCCTGCTTGCACCGGAGCGGAACAAGCTTTTGCCCACGCTGGTCTCCAGAAGCTGGGTGCTGACGCTGAAGTGGTCAGATGCAGGTTTTGCCGGTCTTGAAGAGGTGCAGGCCTGGGTGGAGAGATTGCTCGATTTTTGGGACACCGGGAAAGGACTCTTTGAACATACGGCAAAAAAGAGTGATGTAGATGCGGATTTGGTCAGGCATATAATCGGGGTTTGCCAAAAATCGCTGTTGCATTTGATGATCGGCAGATTGGAGGACCCGGTTTCCAAGTACTGGAATTCCTGTCTTGACAGTACTTATTTCGGCAATTTGGACAACCTGTTCAAAAAATCCCTTCAAGCCTTGGATTACCAGGTCAATCCCCCCTTGGTGCTGGATTGGTTGGCTATCCAGGTCTACCAGTGGTGCAATCTCGACCGGAGTTGAGTAATCGGTTTTTACTTGACTTTTGCACGGTAAGGTTTTAGTTTTCGTCAACTTTTGTTGTTTCTTCCACCCTGCACAGATGCGTGATTGAATGGTTCAACACCCATGCAGTGCAAATGAATTTCAAAACAGGAAAAAGGAGTGCAAATGTACGAGTTGCTCAGGGGACCACTGGCCACCGCTTCTTTTATTATATTTTTTCTGGGAATAATTTACCAGATAATCCGTTTCTTTACACTTACCAGAAAGTACCAACCCGTATCCAGGATTAACGGATTCACGCGCACCGATAAGAAACAAAACAAACCTTCCCCTGCGATACAGAAATTGGCCAAAAGAAAGGGCAATGTCATGGGGATGGAACCCAACATGGCCGTGATCACCACGATATTCCATATTTTGGTGATAGTTACCCCGGTATTTTTACTTAGCCATAATATACTTATCCTGGAGTCCTGGGGATTCAGTCTGCCTTCTTTTTCGGAAGCCTTTTCCGATTTCTTGACCTTGCTTGTCCTGGCATTCGGTGTCTTTTTTTTGTACCGCAGGGTCATTTTGGCAAAAGTAAGGGCTGTTAGCAGCCTGTCGGATTATTTAACCTTTCTGGTGGTGTTTCTCCCCTTTATTACAGGATTTATAGCTTATCATCAGTTCTTTGCATACAAGTATATGATCATTCTACATATGTTAACCGGGGAAATAATGCTGGTATGTTTGCCTTTTAGCAAGCTGGTGCACATGTTGTACTTCTTTTTGAACCGGTTTTTCCTGGTGAGTGAATACAATTTCGGCCCCGGAGGCAGGGTCTGGTGAGACCTGCATACAGATTAGCATACTGAATGTGGACTCTGTGTAAAGTTACAGACTTGATTTTCGCAGTTTTCTTTTGGTAAGGAGATGGACATGGATAACAATAGTGAGATGCAAGTGGACACCCAAAAGATCAGGGATCTTATCAACCAGGACAAATCCATGATCAAGCTGATGTTGAAAGTGTGCGCCCATTGCAGTATGTGCGCGGAGAGTTGTTTCTTGTATGTGCATAGTCCTGATGACCCCAAGTATATCCCTTCCTATAAGATGCTCAATTCAGTGGGTTACCTCTACAAGAAGAAGGGCAACGTGACCTGGGAGGATTTGGAGAGAATAAAGGAGATCGTCTGGGACAATTGTGTACTTTGCACCAGGTGTTATTGTCCCCTGGGAGTTGATATTCCCAGGATGATTTCCCTGGCTCGGAAAATCTGCAGGAGTCAGGGTGTTTACAAGGAATACAATACGTGATCTCGAGTGCGGAGGTCAAGAAAACTATATGCCGTTGAAGTCAAAACAGGGGTTTAACCGGAGGAAAAAATGATCAAGATAGAACAAAAGCCGTTCCAGGAGATAGTTGACTGTATCCAGGTGTACGATCATATCTTGAATGTTGGCTGTGGTGGATGTGCTTCCGTATGCATGGGAGGTGGGCAGAAGGAAGTAAATATACTGAATGCGGAACTGGAGATGTATTTTGATGAGAAGGGCCAAAACAAGGAGATTGGCTCCTACACCGTGGAACGGGCTTGCAATATGACTTTTCTGGAGGAATTGGACGAGGTGGTCAAGGATTACGATTGCATCTTGTCCATGGCTTGTTCTGCCGGAGTGCAGTTCATTGCTGAGAGGTTCCCAAGCAAGCCGGTCTTTCCCGCTATAAATACCGTGGCAATAGGAGTGGACAGGGATATTGGGCTCTACGAGGAAAAATGCAGGGCCTGCGGGGATTGTGTTATCGGATATACTGGCGGTATCTGCCCGGTGACCAGGTGCGCCAAGGGACTTTTCAATGGTCCCTGCGGAGGTACCAACGAGGGGATGTGCGAAGTGCACAAGGACATCCCCTGTGCTTGGTACGATATACACGAGAGGTTGAAAGCCCAGAACAGACTGGAAGACATTTATAAAATCCGGGAGCCCATGGAATGGCAGAATCAGGTTCAAAGAGCAGTGGTGCATCCGGATTATGCCCATAGATACATGGAGGAAGAGTAACCGTTCAAGGATTCGGCCTTGTCCAATCGTGGCCGGATAGGTTAAACATCCTCTTAAATCGGCAACAGTGCAATATTGGGGGGATTGCAATCCAGGCTTCGAGCGCTCCGTTTGGAATAATTACAACTAGCTAAGGGAATTATGGATTTTTCACTACTTTTTTGTGTCCTGGGGCTGGCCTTTATTTTGGAAGGTCTGCCCTATTTTTTATTTGCAGAGAAAATGCCTTCAGTCTTGAAAATGCTCATGGAGCAGCCTCCGTCCTCCCTCAGGAAAATCGGAGTGGGTGCTATTCTGATCGGCTTGTTACTGGTTTATTTTGGGAGGAGCATCTGACTTGTGAGCAGTGTGCAAAAAGACTATACCGGAGTTTATGCCCTTGTATCCGGTATTGCTAAATCCCGCCTCCCTTAACTCCTCCTTGATTTCCTCCGGCCCTGGAAAATTTCGGATCGTACTTGCAAGATAGGAATAAGCCGACTTGTCCCTGGAAATGATCTTGCCCAGGCAAGGCAGCACCCTGGAGAGATAGAAATTGTATATACCTCCCCAGATCTTTTGCCTGCCGCTGCCGAATTCCAGGATGCACAGCTTGCCTCCGGGTGTCAAAATACGTAGAATTTCGGAATATGCAAGGCTGCGCGGCAATACGTTTCTTATCCCGAAGGAAATGGTTATACAGTCAAAGCTGTTTTCCGCGAAGGGAAGGGTCTTGGCATCCGCACAAACGGGAATGATCCTGCCCCGGGTATCCTTTTTCAGTCCATGAATCAGCATTTTTGCGGATAAATCCGCAGCGTGGATATAGTGATCCGGAAAATTTTCACTCAACTTTTTGCAGACATCCAGGGTGCCTGCTGCCAAGTCCAATATACGCCTGTTGGAGCCGGTCTGTACTTCGGAAACCAGCCTTTTTCTCCAGTAAAAATCCATGCCCAGGCTCAGGAAATGATTCAGAAAGTCGTACCATCTGGATATGTTTCCGAACATGGCTTTTACGTTCTGGTCGTGCCGGGAAAGCCGATAGTCAGTGTCAGTGGAGTTGGGCTGGGCTGGGGTCATGAGTCGTCGTTGGGATCTTCCTGGGTTGTATCCTGCTTGATGGTGTTTAGGACTTCATTGTATATCGGGGCAAAGAACTGATCGAAATTATTCGGGGAAATGCGGCCGATCTCAATGAATTTGACCACGATTTCCTTTGCCACTTGCAGAGCTTGTTTTTGATGCTTGTCCATTAAATATGTCCTCGTACTTGAACCGAATTGTTGGAAAACCCGCCCGGAGGGGGAAATGGTCTTGACCCAATCTCTTAGGTCCAAACCGGACGGGAAAAGAGAGAAACCTCCTGAGCCACCCTCTTTTTTTTAAAAGGTTTTAAAGTTTTAAAGTTTTAGGGTTTTAAGGTGTTAGGGTTTTAAGGTGTTAAGGTTTTAAAGTTTTAGGGTTTTAAGGTGTTAGGGTTTTTTAAGGTTTTCTCGCCCCGCCCTGCCAAGAGACGGGGTTGAGATTGCCAAGGTTTTACAGTGTTAAGGGCTGAATACCATCCTTTAACCCTAAACGATTTACCGGTGAATATATTCTATTCTTCCAGGTCCTTGAGCAATTCCCGGATTTCCTGTTTTAATATACTGGCTGCAGCAGTTGGGACTTCTTCCCGAATTTGCGTTGATAATTCGTTTTTCAGTTTCTCCTGGGTCTCCTGCAAATCCTCTTTGGTCAAGAATTGGGAAAAATCTGTATCCGGTTGAACGCTTCCAACGATTTCTTCCTTGTTCTTCTGGAGTTCTTCCTGTATTTGTCCCTGCAGGCTTTCCCGAAGTTCCTGCATCTTGTTTTGCAAGG
>CAJXKR010000218.1 GCA_913055815.1 uncultured Desulfohalobiaceae bacterium
CCAAAGGCGCCCCGTGGGCCTCGTGGCTTCCTTCGTATTTCAAGGATCCATAAGCGATCCTGGTTCTACAGCAAATCAAGCTGGGCCTATCCTGGACTTCCCTGGCACGTTGGATTGCGTCCCGCACTTCTTCCGCGTCATGACCATTTACATCCTTGATTACATGCCAGTCATAACTTTGGAAACGCGCAGTGGTATCCTCTGTAAACCAGCCTTCAACACAGCCATCTATGGAAATACTATTAGCATCGTACAAGACTATCAACTTCCCCAGTTTCAATGTACCGGCCAAGGAGGCAGCCTCGTGGGAAATCCCCTCCATCAGGCAGCCATCTCCCACAAATGCATAAGTGTGGTGATCCACGATCTTGTATTTATCCTGATTGAATTTTTCGGCAAGAATTTTTTCCGCAACAGCCATTCCCACTGCATTGGCAAAGCCCTGCCCCAGGGGGCCGGTGGTAGTCTCTATTCCCGGTGTTACATTGACTTCCGGATGCCCGGGTGTTTTGGAATGTAATTGCCGGAACTCCTTGAGATCATCCACTGTCAATCCGTAACCGGTCAGATGGAGCACCGAATACAAAAGCATGGAGGCGTGCCCGTTGGAGAGTACGAACCTGTCCCTGTCAGGCCAATTGGGATCCGAAGGATTGTGTTTCAAAAAATCATTCCAAAGGGTTTCTGCCATATCTGCCATCCCCATAGGCGCACCCGGATGCCCGGAACCTGCCCGTTCTATGGCGTCGATACTCAAAAAACGAATTGCATTTGCTAATTCACTTCGGGAAGGCATTATTCCTCCTAGCTTGAATGTTAAAGATTCTGTGTATTCTCAAATAGAACTTCGAACTTCTTTAGCTCTTGACGAAGAGTGCAGATTAAGAATAGTATCTATTGCTCGATTGAAAGAACACTTTTCAATTTCCGGGTTATTTTTTTCCTGCACTTCTTCTGGATAAAAGTAGTTTCGCTCTAAGTCAACTTTTTTATGACAATCAAATTCCCGGAATAATCAAGGGGATATCTTTTACATCTCCAATCCTTTCCTGGAACAGAAGTGACAAACAACAAACAGGGAGATCTTAACAGAGGCAGCCTGGTTGAAACCGGTTGGTTACTAACCTGACCTCGCTTGAATCCAACTGGAGTTTGTTGCGAGCTGGCAAGAAGTTGGGCAAATACAGTATCAAGGCAAAACATCAAAAAAGGGGTAAAGCATGCAAAAAGACTGGACATTGTCTCCATCTCTTCTATCCTGCGATTTCTGCAATCTGCAACAGGAACTGCAATCCCTGGAACAGGCCGGAATAAAATGGATCCACTGGGATGTAATGGACGGCTCCTTCGTCCCGAATATAACCCTGGGCCCCCCGATTATTTCCAAGTCCAGGCAAAAGACCAACCTCTTCTTCGATGTCCATCTGATGATTGAAAAGCCTGAACGCTATATCCAACAATTTGCCCGGGCCGGAGCGGACCTGATCTCGATTCATGCCGAATCCACACCACACTTGGAATCCGCCCTTTCCCAGATCGAAAAACAAAATCTGAAACCAGCTATCGCACTAAACCCTCACACCCCCCTTTGTCAAATAGAATATCTAATCCCTCAGACTTATATGGTGTTAATCATGAGTGTTAATCCCGGCTTCGGCGGACAGGAATTCATTCCTTTTTCCATGGACAAAATAAGGGATTTATCCAGGATGATTCGAGACAAGAATTCCCAAACATTAATACAGGTGGACGGTGGAGTGGACCTGGAAAATGCAGCTGAACTAGTACAAGACGGCGCTGACGTGCTGGTCTCCGGTTCGGCGTTTTTTAAACATCCCCCTTATGAACAACGCTTACAGGATTTTAAGGCCCGTGTATCCAAACATGTATAAACAGCAGGGATCTGTAATTTGATAACTAGTGTCTTGTCATACTTTAAATGTCGGTCAGAATAAGCATGTTAATTGCAATTCTGTCATCCCGGACCCCGTATTGGAGTACGGGGCAAGCTTTGATCCGGGATCCAGTCTCTTTTCCGTTTTTCTAGATTCCGGCCTTCGCCGGAATGACATTAGTGTAAAAGCGACAAATTATGTGTGACAAAGCAGTAGTTCCGGCATCGATAAATGCATAAAGAAATTGCCACCAGCGATCTCAAAAACCCTTAAAGGCTGATCCAAACAATTCTGAACACGCACTGAGGGCGTAGATTTCTAATACTGATTAAAACTCCAGAATTGCAGCTTTATCTGCAAACAGGCAACCGGATAGGATCAAAGATTTTTTTCATACAAATAATCGTCCATGACAAAGCCTGCGCCTATATCCTGGACCAAAGCCTGTTTCCTGTTGAACCCCATGCTTTCGTATGCGGCAATAGCAGGGTTGTATTTGTTTACAGTCAGGGATATCTTCTGTTTTCCCATTTCCCTGCCCAGCTCTTCTATAAAATCCAATGCCTTTCTACCTAGTGATTTTCCTCTGTATTGCTCTTTTATATACAATTTACTCAGATCTATTTTTCCTTCGTTATCCTCGGAGCATATCCCCAAATATCCGATATCTTCGTCTTCCAGGCGGATAATATAATACAAAAAACCTTTTTCAATCTGCTCGCGTATTGCAGACCTGGATTGAAACCTTGCCAACATGTAATCCACCTGGGCTTGGCCAATAATCTTTACATAATGTTCATTCCAGATTTCATGTGCCAAATCAGCCACGGTGGAAATTTCATTCTCGGTTGTCACTTTAACGAATTCCGGCATAAACACACCTCGAGGTTGATCTACCAAGAGGTTGTACCTGCAACTCGCTTTGTTGACAATATCCGGATTCAATTTTTTGCCCATGCTAACACTGGGAAATAACCGGCATTGATTTATGCAAGCAACCAATTTCTCAACAGTTTTTATTTTGCTGAACAGAATTGAATTTTATTATTGCATAAAAAAATAAATTTTGAGAAATTACAAAATGCTTCATCTATGAACCTGTTTTTTATGTACAATCCGTTTTACAAGGAGGAAATTTATGAACAAAGCCACGCTAGTAGAAAAAGTGGCCCAAAACATGGACGGGACAAAGAAAAAAGCTGAAGAGGCGGTAGATGCAATTTTCGACACTCTTGAAGAATCCTTGAGTTCCGGTAATGAAGTCAGATTGGTTGGATTCGGCTCTTTCTCGGTGTCCAAACGCAAATCCCGCACTGGGAGGAATCCTCAAACCGGGGAATTAATGACCATCCCGGCAAACTATACAGTCAAATTCAAGCCGGGAAAGGAATTAAAGGACAAGATTCAAAAATAGAACCCCTTTTAAAATCAACCTTGCAAAAAGCCCGGTAATGATTTATCGGGCTTTTTGCACTATCCGTTCAGGGATTTACCGTTCATCGTTCATATCTTTTGAAATTGCGGACAAGGATTACTTTTGCATTTTTTTTAAACCGGTGGATTATGAGCGAAACACTGCAGGATTTTTTGAACAGCCCTTTGGCTATTGGTAAGCAAATTGTACAAAAGCGGCTTAGCCTGGCTCCCATGGTGGGCTTAACCCATGTCGCCTTCAGGGAAGTACTGGAAAGCTTCGGGGGATACGGCCTGACATGGACGGAGATGTGTTCCGCAAAATCCGTCCCACAGGAGAACCGATACAAATCCGGCATATTCCGCTGGCGGGACATGGAGAGCAGCAACCTGGTCTGTCAGATCATGGGAAGTACACCTGAAGAAATGGCAACTGCTGCCTCCAGGATAGAAGGGGAAGGATTGTTCGGGGTGGATCTAAACATGGGCTGCTCAATATCCACTATTTGCAAAAAAGGAGCCGGGGCTGCACTGCTGAAGGATCCCCGGCAAGCCCAAGAGATAGTGCAGGCAGTCAGGAGCAGGGTAAATTGCCCGGTTTTTGTAAAATTCCGTACGGGTTGGGAAAATGACCCCAAGTTTGCAGCAGACATGGCCAAGAGGTTCCAGGATCAAGGAGCGGATTGCCTGGTGTTCCATCCGCGTATAGCACCGGACAGACGTTCCAGGCCCCCGAGATGGGAACACATCGCCCGTGTGAAAAAAGCGGTTGATATTCCGGTATTCGGCAACGGGAACATAGCTACAGTGCAAGACGCAGTGAGAATGTTGAATGAAACAGGCTGCGACGGTCTGGCCCTGGGGAGAATAGCTGTTGCAAGACCCTGGTTATTTTCCGAATTAAGCCAAGAGTTTAGTCCGGATCAGGGAATATACTCCAGGACTGCTATCAGCATGGCTGAAAGCATCTGGAACTGGTTTGAATATCCCAAATCTTTCAAGCTCTACAAAAAATTCATGAATTATTTTGCCGCCAACTTCACAACCGGACACAGGCTGCGTTCCAAAATCTGTAATGCCGATTCCCTGCATGGTATAATCCAAAATATAAACACCCACCTAGAACCTTGCCCAAGTTTGTGTTCCAGGCCCAACGCCCTAATGTTTGCCGGATAAGAAACTATTTGATCCGTTTTTTGTGCAGGATCCCAAAAATCAGGTCCCCAATAATCGCACACTCCAATCCAAACGGAAGATAACCGGCATAACCCAGGATCGGCATCTCGAATACCTGATAGCGATGCACAAAGGGAACGCTGTATTCCCACTTGTACAAACTGTAATAATTCCACATTTCCCAAAAGAATCCACAGATAAGTGCTGCGGCTGCCATGCTCATTATCCTGCTCCAATCCCCTTTTTCCAGGGAGGAAAACAAATGTGCATCACCTAACAGTGTCAGCAGGGAAACAATTATTATCAAGGGAGAAACCCAAAGCAAGGGGAAGAGATAATTCGGATAAACACCTATTAAAAAGAGGCCGGCTCCGGCAAACAACAACAGAACAATGGACAATGCCCTGGGCTTGTACGGGTTTATCCTGAAAAAACATCCATAAGCCCTTTGAAACAAGGAAAAGGTTTGCAGGAATTCTCCGGTACTGAGTACCGCGGGCAATACAGTGGAAAAACAAACAGATGCATACAAAATATATTCCAGAGGAGTAAACACTTCGGTATTCAGATAGTACCAATTTTGGACAAACCGGTTCAAATACTCGAAAAACCACCAAAAAACCGTACTTACCGGGAACAGTGCAGCCAAATAACAGGGGTGGTCGAGAAGCAGGCATCCGGATTTTCTCCTGTAACTAAGCGCGTTCACCACCAGGATATAAGCAATCCAGAGGGCAGGGAACGTAGTTATCTCCAACAAGGAGAACCAAGAAAATCTTCCCCAGGCCAAAATCCAGGCAAAAACACCTACTGCTAACCCCAGGTATCCCCACCATGGGAAAAAGGACTTTTCTGCAACTTCTACTCGCCGAGAAGGTTGAAAGGCACAGGATATCGCTCTATAAATAAATGGGAGCAGAACTGCAACTATAAAACACAACAGCACCCAAAACAAATAAGGGTTGAAAGCAGGATGCTCCACCGAACCCGTCCTGGGCGGAAATTGCAGATAATAATCAACAGTATTGACATTTGCCGCCTTTATCCCCAAAAGGGGCAATCCCAGCAGAACAATTATACCGATCAGTAACCTGAACAAATACTTGGACATATAGACCCCTCTATATAACTCCCATCCAGCCCTATTGAGAGGGCTGAACAACGAAGCATGGACAATCTCGACTACTAAGTAGCGAGAAAAATTCTTATTCTTACACTTAAAACTTTTTCATGTTAACTCCCATGCCCTGGCGGGCACAACGAATGATGGGCAATCTCGTCAACGAATACTTTCGTTGCGAGAAAAGTCTTATTCTACACCTTAAAAC
>CAJXKR010000219.1 GCA_913055815.1 uncultured Desulfohalobiaceae bacterium
CTCATGCTTGATTCCTGAGCTTGAGTTCGATGGGATGCGGATTCAAGTAGTACTGGTACTGTAGGTAAGGTTGATTGTATTTGCGAACGAAGTGATTGATCAGGGTTACAGGTACAATCAATGGGAGGTTCCCTTGATGGTAGTTATCCAGGATTTCCAGGAATTCCTGCTTTTCATCCGAGGTGAGCTCTTGTTTGAAGTAGCCTATTAGGTGTTGGAGGACGTTAACGTTCTTATTCACTGTGGTCTTTTCCCGCACCGCTTTATCCAAAAGCTGGAAGTATTCGGCTCGCAGTTGTTCCGGTTCCATTTTACCCGCATTTGCGGTGAGTTTGCCCATTTCGTCGTATAGCTCGCGGTTGTGTGCCATTAACAGCATCTTGTGCCTGGAGTGAAAGTCCACTACGAGTCCGGGAGTACCTCCGTTTTTAATCATCCGGCGCCAGCGGGAATAGACAAACACATGTTCAACGAATTGTTCCCTTAATTTGGGATCGTTCAACCTGCCTTCGTCTTCCACCGGGAGATACGGGAAATGCTCCATAAACATGCGAGCCCAGATCCCCACTCCAGTAGGCGTGGGATTACCCTTGTGATTGTATACCTTTATTCTTTCCATGCCACTGCTAGGAGAAGCGCTCTTGAAGATGTATCCGCAGAGGTCTTGTTCAGCCAATTCCTCTAATTTCTCTTTTCCCCATCTCTGCATCTGCTCGGTATAATCCTTTTGGGTCCTTATTGTAACAAGACTGGGGTTGTTGGGATCACCCACCAATCTCAAGGCTTCCCTGGGGACCGGCATGCCGCACTCCACTTCAGGACATACCGGGACAAATTGGAAATAGTTGGACAATGTGTCGGTCAAATAGCGATTCCTTTTGTGTCCGCCGTCGTAACGCACTTGTTCACCGAGTAGGCAACTACTTGCTCCCAGTTTGATCTGTTCTGTATTATTCATGGTCATAACATTACTCCAAGCTATTTAAATTCATGGATCGAAGCATTAATCAGTGGCAATCCTGTTACGTCCCTGTTCTTGAGCTTGTAAGGTTTTTGTCAGCGACTTCGATCAGTGTCTCGTTGTCTTGTTATATTTTGCCTCTAGCTACTTCCCATCCGGAAATTCTGAATTTTCGGATACGGAAATAGCAAGTTTTCAATTCGGAAATTAGATTTTTTTTCGTTTGACAAGGAAATCAAGAAATTACGAGGAGGCGTATCTTAATACGTCGACGAGTAATTTTGCAGATTGACGTAGTCAAACGGAAAAAGGGCAATTTCCGGATGAAAACTAGCTACTTCCCCTGCCAATTGGGCTGCCGTTTTTCCAAAAAGGCGGAAATCCCTTCCTTGGCATCTTCGGTCGTGCAGAGTCTGGAAAAGGCCTCGTTCATGTACTGGATTGCCTGCTGGTATTCCATGTCCGCAGAAGTATAAAAGGCCCGTTTTGCGTTTTGTACCGCAAGCGGACTCTTTAGGGCCAGTTCCCTTGCCCATTTCTCTGCTTCCTGCTCGAGTTCTCCGGATGGCACTACCTTGTTGAACAGTCCCATGTCCAGAGCTTTGTCTGCAGGTAACAGCTCTCCGTAAAAGAGCATTTCCAGAGCTTTTTTTCTGCCTACGCATTTGCTTACCGGCACGACCGGACCAACGCAATTCAGCCCCACATTAATGGCTGTCAGTCCTATTCTGGCGTCTTCGGATGCTATGGCAATGTCTGCTGCCGCAACCAATCCCGCCCCGTTTGCTGCAGCCACTCCGTGGACTTGGACCAGCACCGGTTTGTTCATCCTGCTAATAGTGGACAAGGGTTTTTCCATGGTCTCGATCCATCCCCGGTACTGCATGGGGCTTTGGTTGTGGAATTCCTTGAGGTCGATTCCTGCGCAAAATGCCTTGCCCGAACCTTTGATCAATATTACCCGTGCATTTTTGTCACTATCGAGTTCATTCAAGGCTTGTTCCAGTTCCTTGGCCATAGGAGTGTTGAAAGTGTTTAGTTGTTCAGTGCGATTCAGTGTTATCCTGGCTACATTTTCTTTATCGACTTCTACGGTAATGTTTTCAAATGCCATGGCTTATCTCCCTGAATTTAAACAGGCTCGGCCTGTGTTTGCTTGTAACTTGGTTACAAGATTTGCGTTGAATGTATTTTAAGCTAAAGTTTGCCAACTAGTATATACTAACACTCTTGAATGGACAAGCCGGTTTTTTTATCATTGGTGATAAGCGAGTTTTATCGATCTTCACGGTTTTTTGTTTCTGGACACCGGAATATTTTGCAAGCAAGATCTGGTTTGGCTTATTTGCCCTCTATCAATAAAAACCTTTACTGCTTAACTGTTTTTGGGTTCTTGGCTTGTCAATATGCTTTGCAGCAAGTTTTTATTCTGATTAACTTTAATCAGGATTGTTGTATATTCATTTTAAACATGCAAGAATTTTGTTTTTAACAAATCTTATAACGTGTTGTATGTAGCAAAAGAATATAAAAAAAGGGGGAAAACAGATTATGCGTTGGAAACAGTTTTTCACTCCGGTTCAAAATATTGAACAGGATCAGGCCAAACAGATGATCGAAAGTTCCGGTCAGGGGGAGTTGGAATTACTCGATGTGCGGCAGCACAAGGAGTATCAAAAGGGACACATCCCGGGTACCAAACTGATTCCCCTTCCGGAGTTGGACAACAGGTTGAATGAACTGGACCCTGGCAAGCCTACCATAGTGTATTGAGCAGCTGGGGGTAGAAGCAGAGTTGCTGCTCAAACACTTTCCTATCAAGGATTTGAAAAGGTTTATAACCTCAAGGGCGGCTATAGGGCCTGGAGTGGTCACTCCGCCTTTGGCCCCGAGGATACTGGTATGCATGTTTTCAGTGGGATCGAGTCCCTGGGCAGGATATTGATAGCCTCCTACTCATTGGAGCAGGGCCTGGAGGAATTTTATCTTGTCATGGCCAAGGAAGTGGAAAACGATAGTGCCAAATTGATTTTCGAGCGCCTTGCCGGAATCGAGGAAAAGCACAAGGATCTGATTTATGACAAATACAAGGATATCGAAGCTGCTCCCTCGAGCCAGGAGGATTTTGAAAAACAGATACAAGCCGATTATATGGAAGGGGGGATGACCACTGAGGAGTATTTGCAGAGATTCAAACCGGACAAGGATTCCCCGCAGGAAGTGATAGAACTGGCCATGTCCATCGAGGCCCAGGCACTGGATCTTTATCAGCGGGCTGCGGATAGTTACCAGGACAGTGAGATCAATTCCTTTTTCAAAAGGATGAGTGGGGAGGAAAAAGAGCATCTTTTCCGCTTGGGCGAGTTGATGGAAGAAGTCTTGTAACTGTGAGTAAATGGTCTTAGCGCAAAAAAGGGGTGTAAAATTGAAACAGATTGTATTGCTAGGAGGCGGTCACGCTCATATGGTCACTCTAGCCAATCTCGAGCGGTTTGGGGAAATTGGTTGCGAAGTTACTGTGGTGCAGCCTGGGCCTATACACTATTACTCCGGAATGGGACCCGGAATGCTGAGCAAAATGTATTCCCCCAGGGAGATTAGTTTTGCAACCCGGGATATAGTAGAGAGAAAACACTCCGTATTCTTGCAGGACAAGGCGGAGTTGATCGATCCGGTATCAAAAACAGTCAAGCTGCAGTCAGGCAAGGTTTTGGAATACAATGTCTTATCCTGCAATGTGGGAAGCTTTGTTCCGGACAAAATTGTTGCTCCGCAGGGAGAAGATATCTTTCCTGTCAAACCCATAGCAAAGCTCCTGGAAGCAAGGGAAAGAATCCAGGAATTGCTGAAGCAGGGTGATTGTTCTTTCGCAGTTGTCGGGGGAGGACCAGCGGCACTGGAAATTGCCGCCAATGTACGTCGGTTGGTCAAGGATCAGGGAAATGATGCTACGGAAGTAGCCATATTCGCTGGAAGAGGGTTTATGTCAGCTTTCTCCCGGAGATTGCGCAAAAAGGTTTCCGGGCATTTGCAAAAGTTGGGCATAAGGGTAATTGAACAAGGATATGTAACCCAGGTGGATACCAGGAAGATTGTTTTGGAGGATGGCAGCTTATGGGAACCGGATCTCAGTTTGCTTGCCCTGGGCGTTAGGCCCTCTTCCCTGTTTGAGGAATCCGAGCTTCCCACAGGTCCGGATGGCGGACTATTAGTGAATAAATATCTGCAAAGCGTGGAATACCCGGAGATATTCGGTGGCGGGGACTGTATCTGTTTCCAGCCTAAAACTCTTGACAAGGTGGGTGTTTATGCAGTCAGGCAGAATTCGGTCCTTTTGAACAACCTTATGTCCGCTGTTCATGGAGGGGAGTTGCAATCCTTCCAGCCCCAGGGTAAATATATGTTGATTTTCAATACAGGTGACGGCAAAGGGATATTCGCGCGGGGCAGTCTGGTACTTGATGGTAAATGGGCTTTTAAATTGAAGGATCGTGTGGACCGCAAGTTCATGCAGCGCTTTAAGGCCCTTGAATAGTAATATACAGGCGTTGTGAATCCAGTAACTACTCTATAAAAGAAATATTTCATTATTTTTGCATGGAAAATCGAATTTTAAAGACAATATTTGTTCTAGTTGGTATCAGTGTGTGTAACCTCGTTCTTATGCACAACGTACTGCATGCAACTGATAAGGACTGGTCATTCAACTTGTTTTACGGACAGCTTACTCAATCACATTTTGAAGAGATCTTTTATTCTGCATCCGAGCTTGAAGAACGACAAATTTTAGGAGTCTCAATTCGCAAGGAATTGTTCCATTTAAATGATAAATTTAATTTTGTGCCCAAAGATTTATATTTGGACTGGGAAGCAGTTTTGGCCCATAAGTGGGGGGATTGGAAGGGGGATGATCGACAGTATCAGGATGTTGTTGCTTCCATAAACCTAAGATATGAATTCGACCGGGACCAATGGTTTCCTATCAAAAACTTCAGCTTCGGTAATGGATTGTCCTACCTTACAGAGGATGCAGAATACGAAAAAAAAGTAATTTTGAACAACAAAAAATCCCGGTTATTGAACTACATGATGGTTGATCTAGGATTTCGGGTTCCTTTTGTTCGGCACTGGGAATGGCTGCTTCGTGTACATCACAGATCCGGAGTCTATGGACTCTTTAATGGTGTTAAAGGTGGTTCCAATTATATTACTAGCGGCTTGCGATACCGATTTTAAAACAGGTGCAAAATACGTTGTGTGTTTGGATATAACAAGTCTAAATAAAGAACCGGATTTTTATCCGGCTCTTTCAAGGTTGGATTCCATTGCTGCTTTAGGATTCTATTTCGATTTTCCCAGTTTTGAGTGTGTTTTTGACACCATGACCATTGAATCTGATGAACATCACCCTATATTCCTTCCAAGTCTTCTTTAGAAAATGCCCGTTTTCAGAATAATGAAATTCATGATGCCGAACTAGTTATTCCGGAACGGACCCAGATATCCTTGTTAGCTGGATCAACCGGAAAGTTGGCTTAGCGCAATTTTGGACTTTCTGGACAGAAAGTTTGACTAATCAATATCAATTCCGTATTTTGTACCCCTGACATTGGTGTCATCTTCAACGGGTTAAAAGATCTAGGAATTAAAATCATTAGAACGGATAGTTGCCTTGAAGCACTTGTCTCTGAAAATAATTTTTATTTGCGTTGTATTACCACCGGTGCTGTATATATTCTCTATTCAGGGCATGGAAGCGTTTTTGCAACATAAGTGGAAAAAAGCTTTAAGACCGAATCTT
>CAJXKR010000220.1 GCA_913055815.1 uncultured Desulfohalobiaceae bacterium
AAACATAAAAAGGGGTGAGTAAACATGGCTATGCAAATAAAAGCAGAAGAAATTAGCCAGATCATCGAAGATCAGATTAAAGGCTATGAACAGCAAATGGAAATGGCCGAAACCGGGACTGTACTCTCGGTTGGTGACGGCATAGCAAGAGTGTATGGATTGGAAAACGTTATGTCCATGGAGCTTTTGGAGTTCCCTGGCGGGCTCTATGGAATGGCCCTGAACCTGGAAGAGGATAGCGTTGGTGTGGCCCTATTGGGCGAAGATACCGGAATTAATGAAGGTGATACGGTTAAAAGAACCGGTACAGTGTTTTCAGTACCAGTAGGTGATGCTGTTCAGGGGAGAGTGATTGATCCGGTGGGAAATGCGTTGGACGGCCAGGGTCAGATTTCCAGGGAGCAGACCAGGCCAATCGAGGTAAAGGCACCGGGAATTATTTCCAGGCAGCCAGTTGACCAACCAATGTACACAGGCCTTAAATCAATCGATTCCATGACACCGATAGGAAGAGGACAGCGCGAGTTGATAATCGGTGATAGACAGATCGGCAAAACCGCTATAGCAATAGACTCTATTATTGCCCAGAAAGATAGTGACGTGCATTGCTTTTACGTAGCAATCGGACAGAAAAAGTCCACTGTTGCGGTTGTTGCTGACAAATTGCGACAGCACGGTGCAATGGATCATACAACCATAATCAACGCCAGCGCTTCCGAGTCAGCTGCCCTGCAGTTTATTGCACCCTACGCCGGCTGTGCGATGGCAGAATACTTCCGGGACAATGGAAAGCATTCCTTGATCATATTCGACGACCTTTCCAAACAAGCAGTGGCATATAGACAGGTATCCCTGTTACTTAGGCGTCCCCCAGGACGTGAGGCGTATCCCGGTGACATATTCTATTTGCATTCCAGATTGCTGGAGCGGGCTTCCAAGCTCAGTGATGACCATGGGGGTGGTTCCTTGACTGCGCTTCCCATTATCGAAACCCAGGCAGGCGACGTTTCCGCATATATACCCACAAACGTGATTTCCATTACAGACGGACAGGTATACCTGGAACCCAATCTGTTCAATACCGGTTTTAGGCCGGCGATAAATGTTGGACTTTCAGTTTCCCGTGTTGGAGGCAGTGCCCAAGTCAAAGCAATGAAGAAAGTCGCTGGAACATTGCGCCTGGATCTTGCTCAATACAGGGAGCTTGCCTCATTTGCCCAATTTGGTTCCGAGCTGGATAAAGCCACTCAACAAAAATTGGAACGCGGTAAACGCATGATGGAACTATTGAAGCAAAACGAAAATCAACCCATGAGGCTGGAAGATCAAGTTCTATCCTTTTTCGCCGGGACACAAGGATATATGGACGATGTAGAAGTGGAGAGTATCAAGAAATTCGAAAACGAGTTTTTGGAATTCGTTCACAATTCCAAACCGGAAATTCTGGATGCCATAAGAGAAAAGCAGGACATGACCGACGATATAAAAGAGAAATTGAGTGCAGCTGCGGATGAGTTTAAAAAAGGTTTTCAAGGTTAATCTGAAAAAAGGGGTTGATTCATGCCTTCACTGAAGGAAGTCAAGGATAAAATAGCATCTGTTGAGAATACTCGAAAAATCACTAGCACCATGAATATGGTGGCTTCAGCAAAATTGAAAAAGGCTCAAGGTCGTATCGAGCAATTTCGCCCTTATGCTGAAAAATTTTATGACCTTTTGGGAAATCTTGCCAGCGGAGTCGGAGCTGATGCTCATCCTCTCCTGGAATCCAGAGAAGAAATAAACACAGTAGGGATAGTGTTGATTACATCGGAAAGAGGACTCTGTGGGGCATTTAATTCCAATTTGATAGACAAGGCCCTGAATTTAGCTTCTGAAAAGAACAAGGAAGGCAAAACTGTAAAATTTTACTGCGTAGGTAAAAAAGGTAGATATTCGATTCTGAAGACTGGATACGAATTGGTGAACAGTTATATTGAATGCATGGATAATTTGGACTTTACCCTGGCTAGCAGTTTGGGGAGTGAAGTGATCAATTCATTCGAGACTGCTGAATTGGATGAAGTTCATATGGTTTACGGCAGATTTCAGAGCGTGCTTAAACAGGTACCTACCAGTTTACAAATACTTCCGGTAAGTGCAGAAGGAATGGAATCCAGGGAAAGTGGTGCGGAATATACTTACGAGCCATCTGCTGAGGGGATTTTGAACGATTTGTTACCCAGGTTTGTAAATGTTCAAATTTACCGGGGATTATTGGAAACTTCAGCGAGTGAGCATGCCGCACGCATGGCAGCTATGGATAATGCCACACAAAATTGTGACGATATGATTTCTGATTTGACATTAACTTACAACAAGGCCAGACAGGCTGCAATTACCTCTGAGTTATTAGATATAGTCGGAGGCGCAGAAGCACTTAAAGGATAAAAAAGGGGGCTAAGAATGAGTGAGAACGTTGGCAAAATTACGCAGGTGATCGGTGCTATTATTGACATCGAGTTTCCTGAAGGACAATTACCCAATATTTTGAATGCCATTGAAATACAGGATCCGAACACAAGTGAAGAAGAGCGATTGATTGTGGAAGTTGCCCAACAACTGGGCGACAATGTGGTACGCTGTGTTGCAATGGATAGTACCGACGGCTTGGTTAGAGGCATGAAGGCGGTTGATACCGGTGACTCCATTCGTGTTCCGGTGGGCGATCCTTCATTGGGAAGGATCATGAACGTGGTAGGTAGGCCTGTGGATGAGCAAGGACCTATTGAATCAGATGATCATCTTCCTATTCACCGCAGTGCTCCTGACTTTACCGAGCAAAACACTTCAGTGGAATTGCTCGAGACCGGTGTCAAGGTTATCGACTTGATGATTCCATTTCCCAAAGGCGGAAAAATGGGACTGTTTGGAGGTGCCGGAGTTGGAAAAACAGTTGTGCTCATGGAGCTGATTAACAATATTGCCAAACAGCACGGTGGTAAATCAGTGTTTGGCGGTGTAGGTGAGCGAACTCGTGAAGGAAACGATCTATATCTGGAAATGAAGGATGCAGGAGTTTTGCCCAATGCATCCCTGGTTTACGGACAGATGAACGAGCCTCCCGGAGCAAGGGCAAGGGTTGCACTAACCGCACTCGCTGTATCCGAATATTTTCGGGATACACAGAACGAAGACGTGCTGTTGTTTATTGACAATATTTTTAGGTTTACCCAGGCCAATATGGAAGTTTCCGCACTGCTCGGAAGGATGCCTTCAGCAGTTGGATATCAGCCCACTCTTGCCACGGACTTGGGAGAACTTGAAGAAAGGATTACATCCACTTACAGCGGATCCATTACCTCTGTGCAGGCAATATATGTTCCTGCAGACGACCTGACTGACCCTGCTCCCGCAACTACATTTTCTCACCTGGACGGAACGCTTGTGTTGGCAAGGCAGATCGCTGAGTTAGGTATATATCCAGCTGTTGATCCCTTGGATTCTACATCCAGAATATTGGATCCCAATGTTATAGGTGAAGAACACTACAACACGGCCAGACAAGTACAGGAGATCCTGCAGCGTTATAAGGATCTTCAGGACATTATCGCCATTTTGGGCATGGAGGAGTTGTCTGACGAAGATAGATTAACAGTTTCCAGGGCTCGTAAGATACAGAGGTTCTTGTCTCAACCATTCCATGTGGCAGAGCAGTTTACCGGAACTCCCGGTTCTTATGTAAAAACTGAAGATACCATCAGGGGTTTTAAGGAGATCATTGACGGAAAACACGACGATCTCCCAGAAAGCGCGTTTTATATGGTAGGGACTATAGAGGAAGCAAGGGAAAAAGCTAATCAATAATAACTTTTACGTGGGATAAGATTATGTCTAGTACTATAAAGTTGGAAATAGTTACACCAGATAGAAGCGTATTGAGCGAAGAGGTTGAGTATGTAGGTGTGCCTGGAACTGTAGGACAATTTGGGGTTATGCAAAACCATATTCCATTATTGTCTTCCTTGGCCATCGGGTGTCTATATTACAGATCCGCGGAAACTCAAAATAAATATATATTTGTGTCCGGTGGATTTGCCGAGGTGTCTCCGGAATCCATAACAATTTTGGCTGAGAGTGCCGAACAGGCAGACGAGATAGATCCCGAGCGAGCCAAAAGAGCTAAGGAAAGGGCTGAAAAAAGACTACAACAGCAACAAGAAGATATCAACAGAGCTAGAGCGGAGGCCGCTTTATACAGATCTTTACTAAGATTAAACACTGTGGAAAAAGAGACCGGTAAAAGCTATACTCAATAGTCTTTTTTCTTCAGTTAGTAAATTTTGCATAATATTAAAAGCAGGCCTCCGGGTCTGCTTTTTTAATTTCTGACAATCTAAATCAAAATCACACATGGATCTATTGGTATGAACGAGCAAAAGTATTTCAATATAACAGGAGTGGTGTTGGCAGCAGGTAAGGGTACCAGGATGAAATCCGATCGTCCCAAAGTGTTACATACGCTTCTTGGAACTCCCATGCTTTGGTATGTATTGAACACCATGTCTGCATTGGTTGAGTGGCAGGATTTGTGGACAATAATTGGATATAAAAGTGAGGAGATAATATCCGAGTTTCCGGATCTATCCGATCGGATGGTGGTGCAACCCGAGCAATTGGGTACAGGACATGCCATTCAATGTTGTCTCCCTAATATACAAAGATCCGATTCAGATTGGTGCCTGGTAGTAAATGCCGATGCTCCCATGTTGAAATTCCCAATTCTGGAGGAGTTTGTCAATTATTCCATAAATTCCGATATATCGATTTCTTTTTTAACCATTGAACTTGAAGATCCAACAGGTTATGGTAGAATAATAAGGAATTCCGACGGAACCGTTAATTCCATAGTAGAAGAAAAGGATATAACTGATCCGGAAATAAGGAAGATAAATGAAGTTAATGCAGGTGTATATATATTTTCCAAACAGAATTTATATAATTATCTGCATTTATTGAGTAATGAAAATAAGCAACAAGAATATTACCTTACGGAACTTATAGATATTTCCGTACGAAACAATGAAAGAGTGCATGCTTTTTGTGCTGGAAACAATCCAGCGTTGCTAGGTATAAATTCTCCGGGTGAGCTAATCTATTGTGAAGAGACTTTAAAAAATAATCGCAACCAGGACTTGCTAAATGCCGGTGTGATAATCAGGAATCCCTCAACTGTCAGGATCGGTCCCAGAGCGAAAATTTCTCCCAACGTGGATATAACCGGCCCTGTTGAAATATATGGGGATTCTGAGATCGATCCCGGTACTGTTGTTGAGTCGCATGTTGTTGTGCAAGGTTGCAAGGTAGGTGCTGGATGTGTGCTTAAATCCTTTTCCCACCTGGAAGATGCCAAAATGGACAGTCATTGTGAAATCGGGCCATTTGCCAGAATCAGGCCAGGAACCACGATGGATCAAACTGCCAAAGTAGGAAATTTTGTGGAAGTCAAAAAGTCTCACCTCAAGGAGGGCTGTAAAGCCAATCATTTGAGCTATCTAGGGGATGCTGAAGTTGGTGAGGATGTCAACATCGGTGCTGGATGCATTACTTGTAATTTCGACGGCAAGAACAAGCACGTTTCTGTTATTGGGAACAGGTCTTTTATCGGCAGTAATACCTCCTTGGTTGCACCGGTTACGATTGGAGAGGATTGTTTGATTGGGGCAGGATCTACTATATCAAAAGATGTCCCGGAAAATATGTTGTCCATTGCCAGGAC
>CAJXKR010000221.1 GCA_913055815.1 uncultured Desulfohalobiaceae bacterium
GATAACAATTAACAGATAACGGATAATATCTGATAACATCGAATATCGAACCTTAAGGAGGAATATGGGTTATGAGGTTAAAAGATCTTAGTATTAAGGCCAAGTTGACTTGGGGATTCGGAATTGTTTTGGTGCTGTTCATGGGAAGCGTGATTTGGGCGATAACCGGCATTGGTACCATAGTGCACAATGCCGGGAATACGATTTCCGGAAATCAGCTCCGTTCCATGGTTGAAGCAAAGATTATAGATCATTTGAATTGGGGAGCGAAAGTTTCCAGGTTTATAACCGACAGTGAAGTAAATGAACTGGATGTGAGTGTGGATCCCCAAAAGTGCGGTTTGGGCAAGTGGTATTACAGTGAACAGCGCACCATGGCGGAAGAGGAGTTTCCATCGATCAAGCCGGTATTGGCCGAGTTGGAGGAACCTCACCGCATACTCCACGAATCTGCAAAGGAGATAAAGGAAAAATATATACCTCATATAGACCGGGATCTGGTTTCTTTTTTGAACGAGAAAAAGGTGGATCACTTGAAGTGGATGAACAATGTAATGCAGGTATTCCACGAAGACGATATGAACAGGGTAGAGGTGGAAACAGATTTTCACAAGTGCGGTTTGGGAAAATGGCTGTATTCGGATGAGCTCAAGGAGCATATGAAAGAGGACCCTGAATTGGCAAAAATAGTGGAACCTATTTACGAGCCGCACAAGAAACTCCATTCTTCGGTTAAGAGAATCAACGAGCAATTGGCCCAGGGAAATCCGGAAGAGGCGGAACGCATCTTCAAGCAGGAGACAGAACAGTATGCTGAAAATACCCTGGGTGCCCTGAACGATATGATTAAGAGACAAAATGAGCGCATTGATAAGATGCGGGAAGTGGAGAATATATACTCTGAAAAGGTCCAGCCGGCACTGCAAAAGGTGGAAGGCTTGCTGCAGGAAGTTAACAACTTGGTAAAGGAAAATACCATGTCGGATGAGGTCATGCTCTCTGAAGCCTCCACTACCCGGACCACGATGATAGTGATTGCCGCGGTGGCCCTGCCTATTGGCATCATTTTCGCGGTACTGATCGCCCTGGGGATAATCCGGCCGCTCAGGAAAGGGGTGGATTTTACCGAGAACGTATCCAAGGGAGATTTGACCCAGACCCTGGAAATAGATCAAAACGACGAGGTGGGACAGTTGGCCAAGGCCCTGAACAACATGGTCAAGAATCTGAACCAGATAATCAAGGACCAGAGCGACGGTATCGAAACCCTGGCCTCCTCCTCTTCCGAGCTTACCAGTATTGCGGAACAGATGTCCTCCACTTCCGAGGACACGGTGTCCAAGGTCAATACCGTCGCCTCTTCAGCAGAGGAAATGAGCACCAACATGAGTTCGGTTGCCTCGGCAATGGAGCAGGCATCTACCAATGTAAACTCCATAGTTTCCGGGTCCGACGAGATGAGCACCTCTATTAACGAAATCGCCAAGAATGCGGAACAGGCACAGGAAATCACCACCAGCGCGGTTAACCAGGCTGACAGCGCTTCCAAGCGGATCAACGAGTTGGGCGAGGCAGCCCAGGCCATAGGCAAGGTAACCGAGACCATTACCGCAATCTCCTCCCAGACCAACCTGCTGGCGTTGAATGCCACCATCGAGGCAGCCAGGGCGGGAGAAGCCGGCAAGGGATTCGCGGTGGTGGCCAACGAGATCAAGGAACTGGCACAGCAGACTGCGGATGCAACCGGGGACATCAGCAAGAAGATAGAGGATATTCAAAGCACCACTGATATGTCTGTAAACGAGATCAAGGAGATCATCCAGGTCATAAACCGCTTGGAGGAATTCGTGTCTTCCATTGCCTCCTCCATGGAACAGCAGTCCAGCACCACCAAGGAGATAGCCTCCAATATCTCCCAGGTGTCCCAGGGCATCCAGGAGGTAAACGAAAACGTGAACCAGAGTTCCCAGGCTGCAGGACAGGTATCCAAGGATATCAACGAGGTGAACAAGGCTGCAAACGAAATCAGCAATTCCAGTTCTCAGCTGCAGTCCAGCTCCCAGGAACTCAGTAAGCTTGCTGAAAGGCTGCGCGAGATGGCCAACAAGTTCAAAGTATAGGCAATTTTCGACTGCTGCCCGGGATTATACTCCGGGCAGCAGTCGGATTGTAAGCAGCAGAAAAGAGTTAGCCAATGTCCAATTCGAACTGGAAAATACTGGTAGTTGACGATCAGGAATTCAATATCAAGATCCTGCGCCAAATACTGGAAAAAAACGGATACCAGGTGCTTGCTGCCATGGATGGGAAGGAAGCCAGGGAGCTGGCATCAACCGAAAACCCGGATCTTGTTTTGCTGGATATCATGATGCCGGATGAATCAGGTTTCCAGACCTGCGAACAACTCAAGGCGGATCCGGCTACAGCGGATATTCCGGTGATATTCTTGTCCGCACTCGAGGATGTGGAGAGCAAGGTCCAGGGATTCAACATCGGGGGAGTGGATTATGTGACAAAGCCCTTCCAGCATGAAGAGATCCTGGCCAGGGTCAAGACCCATCTCAAGCTGAAACACGCCTATCAAAGGATAATCGAAGAGCAGGCAGAGCGCCTCAAGCATATTCAAAAGGCCCAGCTGGATATATTGATCGATCCGGCTAGTTTTCCGGAGGCAAATTTCGGGGTGTGTTATGTCCCCCTCCAGGAAGCGGGGGGAGATTTCTACGACGTGTTCCGGGTGGGCGGTGAGCACTTTGGGTATTTTATAGGCGATATAAGCGGTCACGATTTATTGGCCTCTTTCAATACCTCCGCACTGAAAGCCCTGGTGAGACAGAACTTCGATTCCCTGTCCTCCCCGCAGGAGAGCATGAAGCTTATCAACCGGGTCTTGATATCGATTTTCAGTGGAGGCCAACACCTTACAGCTGCCTATGTCGATCTTGATCGCAGTAATAACAAGCTGACCTTTGTCTCCGCTGCCCAT
Source organism: uncultured Desulfohalobiaceae bacterium (assembly GCA_913055815.1). Taxonomy (GTDB): domain Bacteria; phylum Desulfobacterota; class Desulfovibrionia; order Desulfovibrionales; family Desulfothermaceae; genus CAJXKR01. Next base: position 2,987 of record CAJXKR010000221.1, read on the forward strand.
CCTCCCTTGATTTATGTGCAGTCCGGGGCAGAGGCCAGGCCAGTGTCCGGAGAAGGGGATGTGATGGGAGTGTTTGCTGCATCCTGTTTTGAACCGGTTGGTCTGCACGGAAAAAAAGGGGACAGGTTCTTCCTGTATTCCGACGGCCTGATCGAGTCCATAAACAGGGATATAAACAGGGAGGAGGGAATCAGGAAATTGGCAGGCGCATGTGAAGGTTGCAGGGATTTGGATATCCGATCCGCGCCTGGCCGGATAGTACAGGACCTTGTCCCGGATCCTGAAAGGAATGCTCAGGATGACATTTTGCTTATGGGGGTGGAGTTGTGAGCGAATACAGGTGCGTACAAAGGGAATATTCCCTGTATTTTACCTTTCCGGCACAGCTTGAGACTGTAGACCGGGTGTGCAAGCAGGTGGAAGCCATGCTGAAACAAAAGGGTCTGGAACAAGACATATTCGATATTCAATTGCTGATCAGGGAGGTCCTGAACAACTGCATTATACACGGCTGCGGCCTGGATCCGGGTAAAGATGTTTACATGGAATTTTCAGTTGGAAGGGACTCGATTTCCATGCAGGCAGAGGATCCGGGTGAAGGATTCGATTGGAAGGAAACATTGAACTCCTGCTTGCCGGATGATACTTGCATAAACGGACGTGGCCTGGACATCGTCTGCTTGTATGCTGACAGTGTTGAATTCAACCAGAAGGGAAACAGGGTGCAGGTAAAAAAAACATTGAGAGATAATTAGTGCTTGGACGTAAATTCACCCACCTACTTTGTCGCTGCAAAATTTTGAATTCCTCATGTATTAGTATACACTGCGGTTTCAAAATTGTTTGCTCCTCGTATCTGGGCAATTTTACGTCCAATCACGGTTTACGGTCAGGGACTAATCTTGTTGGTCAGATGCAAGATGATGTATAAGTGATCAGGGAAGAATAAGGGCCTAAAGCCAGCTATTCAACAATAAAAAGGATATGGTATATGCTTGGAGAAAATGGCGCGATCAGTAATAACGAGATGCAGGTTACCTGCTTTCAGATCGGGGAAGTTCTGTGTGGGATTGATATAAGATATGTGCAGGAAATAAACAAGAACATGAATGTCACCCAGGTCCCGCTCTCCCAGGATTATATCAAGGGAATCATGAACCTGAGGGGGCAGATCGTAACAGTGATAGATCTGGGTAAGAAGTTGGGAATGTCTCCGGTTAAAAGCAGCGATGAGACCAGGATTACCATAGTTAACTGGAATGATGAATTCGTGGGGCTTATGGTGGACAAGATATACGATGTGATCAGCGTGGGACAGCAGGAAGTCATGCCTCCGCCATCCAATATAAAAGGGGCAAAGGGCAAGTATTTTCAAGGGGTGATCAAGAAGGACAGCGATCTTATCGGCATCCTGGAAGTGGACTTGGTTCTGGAAGTGACGTAATCCTGATGTTGTACAATAGGAGGAGTGATGGCCATAAGAGTCTTGGTGGTGGATGATTCCATCTTTTACAGAAAAATAGTAAGCGATATCCTAAAGGCCCAGCCGGATGTGGAAGTGGTGGGAACTGCCAATAACGGCAAGGTGGCCATGAACAGGATCAAATCCCTGGAACCGGATTTGGTTACCCTGGACGTGGAAATGCCTGAGATGAACGGGTTGGAGGTCTTGCAGGAAATACAGGACCAGCATTATGATACCGAGTGCCTGATGATAAGTTCCCTTACTACCAAAGGTGGGGAAATAGCGGTTCAGGCCCTGTCACTGGGCGCTTTGGACGTGATCTCCAAACCGGATGAAGGTGACAATGAGGCGAATACAAATCAGCTCACAAGGGAAATCGAGCCCAAAATCAGGGCTTTCGCCAGGAAACGCGAACTCAAGACTATCCGGAAGGGCCAGGCCCCGCCGCAGAAATCCCGGGTAAAACCGCAGGAAGTTGAAGAGTACAGGGAAAGGAGTACTAGATCCCAGTTCCTGCAAAAGCGGACCGAAAAATCCAGGGTTGTCGCTATCGGGGTCTCCACCGGCGGACCCAATGCCCTGTCCAGCTTGGTCCCGGAACTTGGCAATAATCTGAATGTGCCGGTGTTTATAGTTCAGCACATGCCCAAGGTCTTTACCGCCTCCCTGGCCAGTGCACTGAATGCAAAATCTTCCCTGGAGGTGAAGGAGGCTTCGGACGGAGAATCCGTCCGCCCCAATTGCGTCTATATTGCCCCCGGCGGGTATCATATGAAGGTGGCCAGCGGTGCCCGGGGTGATAAAATTGTCCGCATCACGGACGATCCCCCGGAAAACAATTGCAAGCCCTCGGTGGACTATCTTTTCCGCTCCATTGCCAGGGAATACGGCTCCAAGGCCACCGGGGTGATCATGACCGGCATGGGTTCGGACGGTAAGTTGGGACTTCAGGTCATGAAGGCATCCAAAGGAGTGGGTATTGCCCAGAACGCTTCCAGTTGTGTGGTATACGGCATGCCCAAGGAGGTGGTGGATGCCGGCCTGACGGATGTGGTTTCTCCCCTGGAGGAGATTGCAGGAGAGATATCCAGGACTGTTTGAATTGTTCGAAGTTCGACGTTCTATGTTTATGGCGGTGACCTGTTAGCTATTAACAGTTATCGGTCAGTTGCAATATGAAAGTGCACCAGTTTTTGAAATCCTTATTATAACTACAGGGATACTTAAGCCTTGCCGGGTAGCCCACTTTTGCTCTCCAGCCCTCAAGAGGGCTGAATAATCAAGTCGCACAGTGGGCA
>CAJXKR010000222.1 GCA_913055815.1 uncultured Desulfohalobiaceae bacterium
ATAAAAAGCAAACTTAACCCAAAAAGTACTACTTCCTTTTCCACGTTTGCTACTTTGGCCCTTTCTTGAGCTGGAAGTAAATTTATTTTTAACATAGAATAAAACTGTGTAGTTTATGTGTATCTGAGTGTGAAGATGAAGTATTTACTGTGATCAGTGCATCAGTACTGATCTTATCTGTTATGAAAATATTCCCGGTCTCTACTTCAGCTACACCTGCAATTACACACACGTTTTTAAAGTGTTCTCAAAGCCAAGCCAGTGGATATTGTAAATTGCGGAGCAACACTGTTCAAATACTCCGGATCGAAGTGATTGTCGTCATAGTGGATTTGCCGCCATGGGTTTATGTATTCAATATCCATTTCCAAATATGTTTGTAAACTTTTTCTCAGTCCGGGGGTTAAACTTCCTCCCCCGGACAGCATCATCTTTTCAGCTGCCTGGGCGGATTGTTGTGAATTTTGATAAAAATTGATCAAGTGTTGCACTTCCTCGGACCAAGAGGAGTATATATCTTCAATTTCATGTTTGACCTTTTGGGCCAGGTCTTCTGTTTCCGTCTCTTGGGGGCCGGAAAGTTTTATCTTTTCTGCCTCTGAATTGGACAAGTCCAGTACCTTGTTCAATCTTTCCGTGATCTGTTGCCCCCCAAAACCGATGTCTCTTATGAATACGGGCTGGTTTTGGGAATAAACACAGAAGGTGCTGTGGGTCCCTCCAATGTCCAAGAGGTAGGTGGTTTCTGAGAGCATCTCCGGATAATTGAATTCAAAGCAGTTGCTAAGAGCAAATCCGTCCACGTCCACGATCGAGATGTTCAGGTTTGCCTGTTGAAGTAAAGTTTGAAACTCGTGGACCATTTGTTGTTTACTGGCTACCAAAAGTATGTTTTTGGTGGATTCCCCGCTCCCTTCACCCATTTCCTGGAAATCTATATATACGTCGTTTATATTGAAAGGAATGTGATCCTGGGCGTGTTTTTGTATATCGTCCTGGGTAAATTTATCTCCGGAATATGGTAAGTCCACTCTTTTTATCATTACATCGTGCCCGGCCATGGAAGTGACCACAGCTTTTTGTCTCAATTCCAGGTTGGTCCAAAACTGGGTTAATTTTCCAGCAATATTCTGGTGATCCTGCCAATCACTCTTATTCCAGGCTATTCTGCCGATCTTATCCAACCTCGGAATTTGGTTTTCAGGGGTTAGTTTGACCACTTTGGCCCAACTTTGCCCTAAATCCAATCCGCACAAGGTTTTTTTTCTTAAGAATGAAAATAGTCCCAATTTTGTACCCTGTGGTTTTTTTGTTCCAATAAAGCTTTTGGTTCGTTGACTCTATTCAGCCTCTTGGGGCCTTAAAGTAAGTACTGGTATATGGGCCGATTTTACTATCCTTTCCGCTACTGATCCGAAAAGGATTCGATCAATCCCCTTCCTGCCGTGGGTACCCATAACTATGATATCGATATTGTAATTGGTTGCAAAATTGAGTATTTCCTCCGCAGCGTATCCAGTGAGCACGTGGCCCTTAACCGAGAGGTCGCCCGAAAAATTTTCCTCCAGAAAAGAACTCATCCTGTCCTCGGCACCGGTAATGATTTCTCCCACGAAGTTTTCTATGGAGCTTGGAGGTACTTGAAAGCCCACATATTGGGTTAAGGTTGGTGCAACGTATATTACGTGCAGGTCTGAATTAAAGGCTTGTGCCATGGTATTAGCATAATCGGCAATAATTGGACTGTACTCGGCAAAATCAATTGCACATAAAATTTGATTAATCTGTGCCATTTTTGCTTGTCCTTGGTTTAATAGTGTTGATAGGCGCTTAATTGCCTATGTTACATAAATGGAACAAGGTCTTTTTTGTTTTTATATATTTTGAACTCTGAATATTATTCCAAAATGAGGGTTTTTGTCAATGTTTTTTTAAAAAAATAAACAAAACAAAAAGTTATATTGTTTGTGAGCTAACTTTCTTAGATTCTTAAATTTTATTATATTAAAGAATTTAAAAAAACACAACCCCATTTATTAATAAAATTGATTTTACCCTGAAAATTTTTTGCAAGCTGCAATCTAGCGGTTTACAATCCCATTTTGGAGTGGTGTGGTCAACGGGAAGAAGCATGTCTGTATATAGACTTATAGTTTTCGAATTAAATTTACTATTCCTGTATCAGGAAATTGGGAAGTTCCGGATGGGATCAAGATAATTCGAGGTGTGTAAAGACAAAGTCAGGCATTCAAGCTCTCATTTTCCCTGGTAAAAGAAGTCTTTTTCGGGGGGAGCAAATTGATTATCCTGGAACTCAATTCTTGCATTCCCTGCCTGTTTAATGCCGAGATTGCTAGTGCTTCCGGAAAGTAATTGCGCATTTTTTCTTGTTCACTGTCTGATAGGCTGTCCCACTTGTTCAGGGTCAATATGGTTGGGATGTTGACGATTCCCATTTCTTCCAGGATGTTATTCACGGCATGGATTTGAAAATCCACCTCGGGATGGCTGGCATCTGCAACATGTAAAAGGATGTGTGCATAATTCAGTTCTTCCAGTGTAGCTTTGAAGGATTCTTTCAAGTTTTCCGGCAAATATCGGATGAATCCTACGGTATCGGTTAAAATGATTTCCCTGTCTTCTGGGAACCGCAATTTTCTACTGGTTGGGTCCAGGGTGGCGAACAGTTTGTCTTCAGTGTGTACTTTGCTTTGAGTCAAGGCATTGAGCAGTGTGGATTTTCCCGCGTTCGTATAGCCGATCAGGGCTACGATAGGAATATTGGTGCTTGTGCGGTTCGCCCTGGTAATGCTTCTGTGTTTTCGGATTTTTGACAGTTCCTGTTTGATTTTTGTCCTTCGGTCCTTGATTCTTCTGCGGTCCAATTCCAATTTTGTCTCTCCCGGGCCTCTGCCACCTATGCCTCCGGCCAATCTGCTAAGGGCCCGGTTTTTCCCTACCAGTCTGGGTTGGGTGTAGTCCAGCTGGGCTAGTTCAACTTGCAGTTTCCCTGCGGAACTGGTGGCGTGCTGCGCGAAAATGTCCAGAATGACCTGTGTTCTGTCCAGGATCTTCCGTTCAGTAATTTCTGCCAGGTTGCGCATTTGGGTAGGGGTCAACTCGCAGTCGAATACCAGGACGGAAGAATCGCTTTGAAGGGCCAGTACCTCAAGTTCGGCAAGTTTCCCCTTCCCCAGTATGTGCTTGGGATTAACATTCTTGACTCTTTGTACCAAACTATCCCCTATTTGCAGTCCCGCTGTCTGGACAAGGTCGCTCAATTCCAGCAGGGATTTGTTTTGTACGTGTTTTGGTGCGGTATCCACGCTTATCAAAAGGGCCCGTTCCTGTTGCCTGGAAGGTGTGGCGGTGTCCATTGTACTGAAAAGTTCCGATTCCAGAGCTTCCACCTGGGAAGAAAAATCTGTGTCGGATTTGTCCCAGTCCACTGCCTGGGAGATACGGAACAATTCGTTTTCCAGGTTTGAGGGAAGTAAATGGGCCCATTGGAAACTGTGCGGGAGGTTGGGTGTATTTATGTTCAATACCCCGATGGAATCCAGCCTTAAAAATACCAGGTCCATTAGGTCCTCGTTGGAAAGGTGGGGTGAGTTAAAATGGGTATGGAGCAGTCTGAGGCCCCTTAGCCTTCCGGAACCTTCCCTCTGTCTGCCCAACTCCGGTATAACGATCCTGTCCGAATCTCCCACTATCACCATGTGAACTTGTCCCCTGCGGTTTATCAAAATACCGATTTGTCTGCCGGTATCAGTGCTCAGGGCTGCGAGTTCCCGGGCTTGTTCCTTGCTGTATCCCCCGACCGATGCAAATTTCCTGTGATAAAGCCTGTTCAGGGACTTGATTTGACTTGGTTTCAAACCGTTAGTGTTTCCCCAGATTTTGCCTTTTATAACTCCCTCCTTTGTTAATTTAAAAAGTTTTAAAGTTTTAAAGTGTTAGGTTTTAAGTTTTAAAAGAACTTTTCTCGCTACTTCGTAGTCGAGATTTCGCTCGCTACTTCGTAGTCGAGATTTCGCTCGCTACTTCGTAGTCGAGATTTCGCTCGCTACTTCGTAGTCGAGATTGCCCATGTTTTGTTTTGCCCGTTCAGGGTATGAAAGTTATAATGAATTTATTTACTCATTACTATGATAACTATTAATTTCCGCAACTTCAAGACAGGGCCTTGGAAATTGTGGAATCGTATTCTGAAATCTTCCTGAATGTATAGGAAGCCATTTCCTGTCTGAAGGCCAGGTTTATCCGGTGATTGTTTTGTTCCAGCTCTTGCAGGAAACGGGTGTAAAATTCAGGATCCGGCAACACCGCTACACTGTGGAAATTTTTCGCTCCCGCCCTGAGCAGGGTAGGCCCTCCTATATCGATTTCCTCAACCAGGTCCCTGGTTTCCAATCCCTTGTTCAAGGCATTCTCAAATTCATAAAGATTCACGCAAATGAGGTCAAAGGCTTGCAGGCCCATTTCTTGCAAAGTCTGCAGGTGGGAGGAAGAGTCCTTGTCAGCCAAAACACCTGCATGGATATGGGGGTGCAATGTCTTGACCCTGCCGTCCATGATTTCCGGGAACCCGGTAACGTCGCTTACAGGTGTTACATTTAGTCCGGCTTCCTGGATCTTTTTCATGGTGCCTCCGGTAGATACAATTTCGGTACCTCCGGAGGACAGGGTCTTGCAAAGTTCTTCCAGGCCGGATTTGTCAGTTACGCTTATAAGGGCTCTATTTATGGGAAGATATTCCATGATTTCTCCTTTGGGATTAGGGTTAAAGGTCTTGAATCCAGATTTTTAGAATAACTCCTGCTTTTGATCTATCTTGGCAAATATACATGGATTTGGCAAGGGTGTTGTTAATACTCTCAGAGTCTGGTATGAAATTTGCATTTAATTCGGAGCCGATTTAAGTTTGATGCTTGTATACAAGGAATAAAAACGGAGGTAAAGGGAGATGAATTTTTTAAACGCCATGGATATTGCTTCTTCCGGGCTCAGTGCCCAACGTACCAATATGAATACTATTTCCATGAATCTGGCCAATGTCCAGACCACCCGGACCCAGGACGGAGGGCCATACCAGAGAAAAGAGGTTTTGTTCGAGGCCGCTCCTATAAAACATCCTTTTGACAAAGTTATGACGTCCGAGATGCAGAGGGAAGTGAAAGGGGTAAAGGTTTCCAGGATTCAAGAAGATGACAGGGCCTTTAAAGATGTCTACGACCCCGGACATCCGGACGCCAATGAAGAGGGGTACGTCAAGTATCCTGATATCAACGTGGTGGAGGAGATGGCCAATATGATGACGGCCACAAGGGCCTATGAAGCGAACTTGTCCACGATTAGCAGTGTCAAGCAGATGATAAACCAGGCGATACAGATCGGCAGATAGCTAGTGCTTGGATTTACGGATTATTCATTTATAGATACCTCAAGTGTAATCAGAGGAGATTTTCATGGCCTCATTCTGGGATAATATCGTTCAAAGAGTCAGGGATTTATGGACCAACACCACTATAGCCCAAAAAATACTCATAGGTGGTCTCTTTGTTTGTTTGATCGTGTTCCTGATCCTTTTCCTCTACTGGATGAATCAGCCCCAATATGCGGTTTTGTATTCCAAGTTGAGCCAAAAGGATGCTTCCAGGGTAACAGAGATACTGGAGCAGGAAAACGTTTCCTA
>CAJXKR010000223.1 GCA_913055815.1 uncultured Desulfohalobiaceae bacterium
TAAAAGACAATACAATTATCCCCTGAAAGGGGATTTCAATAATAGCCTAGGGTTTTAACCCTAGGAGGAGAGAATTGGGAAATTAGGGAATTGGAAAAACAACGATAGAAACTAGGAAAGGCTCATCTAAATCAAAACTAGAAACCTGAGAGTTGAAATCAGGAATACAAAGATGTTATCGATGTTCAAAAACAAAAACACTTTTGATCCTATGCAATAACATTTTAAGGGTTCTTTTAATCAATAAAATCCAAAATAGAACTTAGACTACATGCTTTTGAACAACAAAACTAGCAAAATTTCTGCCTATAAGCGTGCCAAATGTAAAAATTTCTTGCTTTCCCGCTTTTTATTCCGTTCCTTGATTACTTACATGCTCCTGGCTATACTTTACTTGACCACTGCACAAAACGCCAACTCCATGTCCATGAAGACATATTCCCACAGTCCAAAATATGTATTTTCCGTGGACAAGTCCCAACAATCCTTTCAAATCCTGCAGCGAAAGAGCCCTCTAAAGAAGTTGAAGAGTTTTGAATGCTCCACTGGGAACAATAAAGGGGACAAGATGGTGGAAGGGGATGAGCGTACTCCCGAGGGGATTTATTTTCTGGAATACAAAAGGACTGAAGGACTGAACTACGAACTGTACGGGAATGTGGCCTATGTACTTAATTATCCCAACCCAGTGGACATACTGGAAAGAAACACCGGATACGGAATTTGGCTGCATGGCAGAGGAAAAGAACTTCTGCCCCGCGATACCGAGGGCTGCATAGCTATCCAAACTGCAAACCTCCATTCTTTGCAAAAATACGTAATCCCCGGAGAAACACCGATTTTGATCGGGAAAGATTCCCAAACCGATAAAAACAAAACAGAATTAAACAATACCGCCAACCATCTGGTGAATAAAATAAAAGATTGGAAGAAGGCGTGGGAAAATAAATCCCGGAAATTCTTTTCCTTTTATTCACCCAAAATGTATTCCCGAACCTCCTCTCTGTCCTTTGAGGGTTTTCGCAACAAAAAACAGAGGCTTTTCCGGAATTATGAATGGATCAGCATTTATCTGGACAACATCAGGGTGCTGCCAGCTTCGGATTACTGGGTTTCATATTTTCACGAATTCTTCAGGAGCCCGGAATACAGCAACCAGGGCATAAAGCGCCTTTATTGGAAAAATATAAACGGCAGTTGGAAAATTGTGGGCACGGAATGGATACCCAGGGACAAAGGCTTACCTGAGAAATACTTGAATACTGTTAAAGAAAATATCCAAGAATGGGTAGCAAATTGGAAAAGGGCCTGGAAAAACACTGAAGTTGACAAATACAAAAACTATTACAGCCGCGAGGCCAGACAAGGTACTCGAAACGGTTTACAAAACATAATCAGTTACAAGAAAAAGGTCTGGGAACAGGAAAAGCCCTCCAGCATAAACATAAAAGACATGCGGATCCAATATCACCCCCGGGGTTTTGAAGTGGAGTTCAAGCAAGAATATACAGGAACGGAAAATTATCATGATACAGGTATCAAAAAACTGATAATACGACCCTACAAGGATAAATACAAGATACTGCAAGAAAGCTGGAGACCCGCGTAGTCCTTTATCCGCAAATCCAAAACCTTAACTTCGTGTTTTTTATATGAAAGCCTTTATAAGCCTTTTTATAGCACTGCTATCTATTTTGATACTCGCCAATTATTTATATGCCGGAGAGACCAAGACCTATACCTTTTTTTCCCAAACCCAGCACCCCTTGAAAGTATATTATCTGCAAGGAGACGAGCCAGGTCCCACTGTCATGATCCAAGCAGGCATACAAGGGGATGAGACCACCGGTTTTTATACCGCTCAACTACTTACCAACGCCGACCTGCAAAAAGGCAATCTTATAATAGTTCCCCGGGCAAATATCCCTGCAATACTAAAAGGGAAGCGCCTGATCAATGTGGATTTGAATCGCCGCTTTGATCAGAGGTATTCCAGGTTCTACGAAGACATCCTGGCAAGGGCGATTCGTTTCCTCATAAAGCAAAGCGATGCATTTATCCATCTGCACGAAGGTTCCGGGTTTTACCACCCCAAGTATATAAACAGCCTCCGAAATCCGGACAGGTGGGGACAATCCTTTATTATAGATTCCGCTGTATACAAGGATGAGGTGCACTTGGCCAAGCACGTCAGAAAAACATTGCCCAGGGTTAATTCCAAAATAGTCCCTGCCCAATACAGATTCGAACTGTTCAACACCAAGACCGCCTCTCCTGACACCGAGCACCCGGAACAACGCAAGTCCTTGACATATTACGCCTTGAACACATTGGAAATTCCGGCCATGGCCATTGAAGTGAGCAAAAATATCACCAACAAGCCACTGAAACTGAGACATCAATTGATGGCAACCCAAAAGCTCTTGAAGCAACTGGAAGTGGATTTCTCCCTGCCTTCATACAGCAAAAAAGAACTCTCCAATATGTTCGACAAAAAGAAGGCATTAAACACCAGGCTCCAAACCAATAAAAGTAGTTATCCCCCGGGGAAAACGGTTGAAGTATCCAACACCTCCAAGATCATGGGAATCAGCTCCCAAAATGCCTCAAGTTCGAAATTCTCTCCAGAATCCGGGGTTTTTCTCGACGAGTTCCCAAAATTGAACCTGCTTGCCTGTGATTACGTTCCCAGGAATCCCTCTTCCAAGCTCACATTCTCCTCTGATGGCAAGATCAAGGCTAAATGGCCAGTGGAAAATACTAATCAAAAAGCGATCAATTTTTTCCAGGATCCGGTTTTTCTGTTAAGCCTGAACGGAGAATTGAAATTTGTTTCCGCAGGTGAAGAAATCATTGCCAGACAAGGTGACAGGCTCATATTGCTGGGAATTTACAACGGTGGAGAAGAAGAGATCCTGAATCTAAAGGGCTACGTAAGTAACCCCAGAAACAACAGGGGCCAGGACAAGGGGCATGAAATCATATTGAACCGGAAATTCTTTATTTCCCGCTACCTGGATTTAAAATCGGATTCAGACATCTGGAAATTTAATGTTGTCCGGGAAACTGCGGACAAAAAAAGGGTTAAATTTTCCGTAAAGGTGCTGCCCCGCAAAATCCGCGGGATCAAACTTTCCACAAGCGACGACAGAAGCATTTTACTACCTTTTGAAAACGAACAAACCTACCATTTACCAAAAGGAGAATACCAACTGGAAGATATTTTGGGTACAGGCAAAAACAGTCTGTTCCTTCCCATGGTTGACGGTGCTCCTCTGCATATGGGAGAAAATTTTTCATTGTCCCGGAATCGTTCCAAAAATCTGGATATCTACAATGCAAACTCCTTTCAAAAATTGGGAGAAGTTGTTTTGAGCAGTAATAAATACAATTAGTTGTGGCATGTGTTAACTCCCATGCCCTGCCGGGCACAACGAAGCATGGGCTATTAAGCTGTTAAGCAAGAAGCAGAAAATTAGTCTTACAATCTTTCTTTTGCTCAACAACTAGGAGAGTTATGGGCTTTAGCCTCTTATTCTCACTTAAACACATAACCACGTAATCACATTTTTCCTGTTAAAGGAGTATTAATGAGCTACTTTACCAATCTACCCCTTAGATACATAACCCAAGACCAATCCTACCTGGATTTTTTCCTGACCTACAGGATAAATCCGGAACTGGGACTTGATGCAATAGCCATGGATGAAATCGAGGAGTCAACTCACAGGGAAATTGCCGAAAACTTACAGCAAGCCTCTCTGCCGTGTTCAATACATCTTCCCTTTCACGACCTGCAACCCGGAAGCATAGACAACCTGATCTTGAACGCCACCAGGGAAAGACTGAAAAAATCCATTCAAATAGCCAAACTGTACAATCCCCAATTCATGGTGGCACATACAAACTTTATACCTTTGTACGAGAATTTCTTCCCTCAATGGCTAAACAGGGCAGTGCGTACCTGGATGTCGATCCTGGACGATTGGCCGGATCACCCACCACTTTACCTGGAGAATGTGCGGGAAACTGATCCCAGGCCATTGAACGATCTCTTGTCCGAACTTTCAGATTACAACGTAAAATTCTGCTTTGATGTCGGGCACTGGGCGAGTTACGGCAGTGGTTCCAGATACCGCAACCTCTCCCATTGGATCCAAACCATGGGACCATTTCTCAGGCACTTGCACCTGCACGACAATGACGGACTCGAGGATCTCCATTTGGGACTGGGACAAGGCAAAATCTCCTGGGTGGAACTTTTCGGCGGATTGGAACTTTTGGAACTCTCCCCGACATTCACCCTGGAACCTCACACCAAGGAAGATCTGGAAACCAGTTGGACTTTTATGAAAAAACGCTTTTCCTGGTTTACCAGACTGGGAATAGAAAAAGGGGATATACCTGAATTTTAACCGTTCACATCTTCTACGTTCCAGTATCCAAAATCCCTGCCACTGAGGTAGCGATTTCCGGACTGACTCGATAATGGTCTATCCAGGGAGGAGGAAGTGTGAAGGAATAATTGTCCCAGGACAAATGCCAGGCGTGCAAAAGCAAACCCTGCCCGGAAGCCACAGCATTGTATTTTTGATCCCCGATGATCGCCAATCCCCTTTTCTGCAGTTGAATTCTTATTTGATGTTTTCTGCCGGTGTGCAAACCAACAGCCAACAAGCTCATCCCTTTTCTTCGCTCCAGGGTGAGGATGCTGGAAATAGCCGTGACTCGATATTGCTCTGAATCCCGTTTTTGATATATGACATCCTTGATCCGGCTCCACTGTGACCAATTGGTGTCTGCATTAACCCAGGCCAGGTAGATTTTTCTCACCTTTTCCCCGGACCATATATTTTGCAAGTACTGCAAGTAATTATAGGTTTTGGCAAGCAACAGCAATCCGGATGTATCCTTGTCCAACCTGTGTACCAGGGCAGGGACCCAATCACTGTTGGCATACATATGTTTTATCCTTTCAGAGACACTGTCCTTTTGCTTTTTGCCGGGTTGGCTGGGCAGATTGGAAGGCTTGGCGAGTACCAATACTTGAAAATCCTCATATACAGTGCGCAACAAAAAAGGATTCTCTTTTCCGGATGCGGAAACAGGTGCGGATTCCAAATTGTCCCTGGAATAAGGAGGGACCCTGACCAGTTGACCACTGTGCACCTTGGTGAAAGGCTTGCTCCTGGATCTGTCAATTCTGACCTGTCCAGTCCTTATCCAGCGCATCAGGGCAGATCTGGGTATTTCACCCTGCAGTCGCCTGTCCAGGAACTGAAACAATTTCTGCCCGTCTTCAGCACTAGTCACTTCTATATGTTGGACCTTGGGCATAGGCTTTCCATTTGTAAGGCTCTATTTTTTTCAAGGGCAAGCACCCCTGATGTCGGCTCGGATACAGAATTAAATGCTCGCGGCTTAAGGATTGATTGCCCGAGCCTTTGACAGTTGCACAATCTATGACTCTTGGGGCAGGCTGTACCACTTGCGCAGCCGTTGCAAGAAACCCTTTATTCCAGGGGTTTTCAAAGGGGGCTCAAAGTTTTCTCCGGCACAGGAGTCGTAAATTTCGGTTCTTTTTTCATAAGCTGCTGTTATATTCTGCAACAGGTTATCAAAATCGCAAGGTTTGTTCATGTACTCAAAAGGGGGGACATCACATCTTGT
>CAJXKR010000224.1 GCA_913055815.1 uncultured Desulfohalobiaceae bacterium
CCGAAACTGATCAAGTGATGGCTCTTTTGTTTCAACTCTTTGCTTATGCCGTATGATCCGCCCAATATGAAGCAGGGATCCTTGCCTGGGGTTTGTATCCAGGTAAGTAGATATTTTGCCAGTTGTTCCGAGGAAACCATTTTACCCTGTGCATCCAGGCTAATGAGGATTTCTTGTCCGGAGAGCTTTTGCATTATTGCTTGGGATTCCTTTTGCCTGATGACTTCGGGGTTCTTGGATCCCGAAGTCTCTTTTATCCTGTTTTCCTGTAGCTTGTAGGAATTGGACAACCTTTCCCAGTAATGTGAGGCAGCTTCCTGCCAATAAGTCTTTTTCAATTTTCCGATCCAAATAAATCTTAAATTCAGGGACATTGTTAGTTCCTTGTTCTTTGTTTTTGGCGTTTCCTGCCGGTGTGGAGGTTTGTCAAAATTTCAGCAGGAGCGGGAGAGTAAACAGCTAGTTAATGTTTCTCATTAGTTGAAATGCTTTTTCCGTGTTTTCTCCTGTTGCCATAATCAGGTTTATCTGGATTGCGAGCGGTGTTTTCTTGTCTTTTTCCAAACCCTGGTTCCAGGAAGAAGATGGGTTGGGTTGGTCTGAGGCGTAAAATGAGATTTCCACTTGTTTTAAGTATGAACAAAGGGTGATTCGAAATGGTTTTTGAGTAGCCCCTGCAATATAGTGTATGGGATTTTCCTGGCGTATAAGCTTGAACCTGTCGTTTTCAGTCTTTTTTAGAATATATTTTACCTGATTGATTTGATGCGAAGGGAAAGTGCTGTTGAAACCTAGACTGGAGGTGGTGGCAAATTTCAAGATTGTCGAATTGTTGCCCACATATTTTGAGGGTGACTTGCCCTGGAAAATGAATTTGTCTTTCTTGACGCTGGCATTGGTGGAGTTGGTGTCCTTGTCTTCTCCCTGGGGGTAATAAACCGAGTCCAGGTCGTTGGCAATTTGAGTCAGGGCCCTGTAACCTATTTGGGAAAAATTGCTGTTTTTGTCCACACTGTCCGCTACATCCAAGACTTTGGAATAAACCCCGTATATACTGGTAAATATTATGGCCAGGATGCTCAAGGCTATCATTATTTCCAGCAGGGTGAATCCACGATTTTGACAACAATTTTTTGACATGGAGCTATCTGTAAAGTTCGAAGTTCCCGCTATTTCTTAGAGGAGATTGCTCGAGGTTATATGTTCTTGTGCCTTCGGACGAGATTTCCCGAACTATCTAATAAAAACTATTCAAATTAATGGGTTAAGATATAGAACCCCTGATACCTCTCGAGCTATTGCGACGGTGATTTGTATATTATACGTTCAAAGGTCAATATCTCTTTTTGCTGGTTTAAACCGCTGATAATCAGTTTTATTTTTTTTAATCGATCCTTTGAGGTTGGCTGATCTTCGATACGCCATTTAAGATTGGGATTTTTTTCGAATGTTCCGTCCCATTGATTTATATTGTCCGGGCCGTCCTTCACGATTTCCGCCATTTTCTTGGCTCCGAGCATAGCGGCTTGATTTTCTTTTTTAGTGGAAATCAGGGATCCCTGCACCAATATAGTGGATTTGAGTATGGCTACAAAGGCTATTCCCAGAATGGCAAGACTGACCAGTATTTCTATCAAGGTAAAGCCTTTGCTGCATGTTTTGGAATTGTTGTTCATGTTTTTAAACAGTACATGCATCTTAACCGCCTCTGTTCAAGGATCCTTCTTGTTCCGTTCCCTTGTGTACCAGGATTTTGGGGGAGAAGGCCTGGATGGTGATCACGTATTTTTTTCCTTTGTTGGCAACGATTAGTTTGCTGGGTTGGACCATTCCTTTGGGCAAAAAACTGATCTTGGCTTTGCCGGAAGTCTTGGGGGACTGGTTCATCACTTTCACTGCTATAAGCCGGGAGTCGCTTGTGAACAATTCCCTTTTGTGTTTTTCTTTCTCTTTTTCCTGGTTTGTCGAGATCCAATACCTGCTTGTGGAATCTTTTTTCTGGTTGGAAAATTCTATTGCCAGTGTTTGGGCTTTTTTATCTATCATTGCCTGGTATCTCAATTCATTCACAATTCCCTGCAACCTCCTTAACGAGGTTTTAAAGTCGTTTCCGAAGAAGTCTTGTTGTATGTAGGGTACCATCAGTCCCAGGCCAATGCCAAGAATGACTATAACCACGGTAAGTTCTATCAGGGTGAACCCGGCAGTGTTATTGTATTTCCCAGCTCTTGATGTCGGCATTAAAGCCTTTGCCCCCTTCTTCGCCGTCCTTGCCCAGGGATAACAGATCGAATTCCCCGTGTTCTCCCGGGTAAATATAGATGTATTCATTTCCCCACGGATCTTTGGGAATTTTATTCAGATAACCACCTTCGGGGTAATTTTCCGGCTCCCTCCCGATGCTGGGTTTTTTCACCAGGGCTTGCAGTCCTTGCTCAGTAGTGGGGAAATAGCCATTATCCAATTTATATTCCTTCAAGGCCATACTCAGGTTCTCGATTTGCATTTTGGCCTTGACCACTTTGGCCTTGTCCGGCTTGTCAGTCAGTTTGGGAACTATTAAACCTGCCAGGATGCCCAGGATAACAATTACCACCATGAGCTCGATCAGGGTAAATCCCCGGATTTTTGATTCATTGTTGTTTTGAAAGCATAAAAGTCGTATCATGATATTTACCTCAAATATAATATTAATAGATTGTCTAATTTTGTACCAGTTGACTCATGTCGAAAATAGGCAAGAGCACTGCCAGGACTACAAAACCCACGATTCCTCCCAATACCAGTATCATAATGGGTTCCAGCAGGGCAGTCAGCATGGACAGGCGGTTGGTGATATAGTTCTCGCTGTCCTGGGCCACCTTTAAAAACATCTCGTCCAATTGCCCGCTTTGTTCTCCGGCTGCAATGAGTTGAACAGTAGTGTGGGAAAATATGGGGGATTGGCTCAAGGGCTTGGATACGTTGCTGCCTTCGCTAACTTCTTTGTAAATTTTATCCACTGCTTCCTGGAGCAGGGTATTGGGTACTACGTTACGTACAATATTCAAGGACTGCAGGAGCGAGACCTCGTTTTTCAGCAAGGTTCCGAGGGTGTGGGAAAATCTGCTAATCAGGATGCTGTGTATAATGGTCCCGAACAAGGGGAGTTGCAACAGTTTGGAATCTATATACTTTTTTCCGCGTGGAGTGGAGAGCATCTTTCTGCCCAGGAAAAACATGATGATCAAAATCAGGGGAAATATCCACCAGAATTGTTGTATAAATCCGCTGGTCTTTATCAAAATTAGTGTAGGCAAGGGAAGTGCCTTGTCAAAGTCCAAAAATATCTGGCTTACTTTGGGGACTACATAGGACATGAGAAAGAATATCACTCCCAGGCTAACCAGAAGGATCAGGGCCGGATAGGCCAGACTGGAAATTACCTGTCTTTTCAGGGCCTGTTGTTGTTCCCCGAAATCCGCGAGCCTTTCCAGGACCAGCTCCAGGGTCCCGGAGCTTTCTCCCGCCTTGATCATGGCAGTGAAAGTGGAAGGGAAAACGTGGGATTGCTCTTCCATGGCGGCAGCCAGGCTGTATCCTTCGTTGATGCGTTCCCTGATCTGAGCCATGACCTTGTACAGTGCACCTTTCTCCATTTGGTTCAGCATGCTGTCCAGGGCTGTTGCCAGGGGTAGTCCAGCGGACAGCAGAGTGGATAATTGGCGTACGGTGATTACGACGTCACCCGGATTTATTCTGCTTATGCGAAGTTGCCACCACTTGGAGCGCTGCCTTACTACTTGCTCTGAATCTGCAGCCTGCAATTGACGCGGATATAGGCTTTGAGTGCGCAATTTTTGCAGGGCAGCCTTATGGCTGTCCGCATTTATATATCCGTTTTTTTCTTTGCCCTTTATATCTAGGGCGGTATATTCGTAGACAGGCATATATTAGTTGTAAGTTTTAAGCTGGAAGTTATAAGTTGTATGTTTAAATTTAATTGGGTAAAAAATTCACGTTTGGTTTGTTCAAATAAAAATTCGGGCAATCTTGATTAACTGGATCAAGAAATATGAATATCGAAATTCGAAAAAAGATAAGTCCATTGTTTACCACCTGACCCATTAAGCTCGGACTTTGATCCAATTCTCTATCTTCCCAATTCCCTAATTCTCTTTCTCCCCAATTCCTCAATTCCCCAATTCCCTAATTCTCTAATTCTCTTTCTCCCCAATTCCCCAATTCCTCAATTCCCCAATTCCCTAATTCTCTAATTCTCTTTCTCCCCAATTCCCTAATTCCTCAATTCCCTAATTCTCTAATTCTCTAATTCTCTTTCTCCCCAATTCCTCAATTCCCTAATCTCAAGGAACTAGACTTGCGTTACCCTAAGTACTTCGTCTACTGTGGTAATACCTTTCAGGATTTTGTCAACTCCGTCTTGCCGCAGGGTGATCATGCCTTCCTGGATAGAAGAGTTGCGGATCTGGTTTGATTCAGAGGTCTTTAAAATCATGGATTGAATGCCCTCGGTTACAGTCAAGAATTCAAATATTCCGGTACGTCCCTTGTATCCGGTTTGCATGCAGTAATCGCAGCCCTGGGGGCTATATAGGGTGAAGGTCTCGTACTGGGCATTAGCAGGTATGTTGCCATTTTGATCACGGTTCCCCGAATCCTTGTAAAGTTGTTCCAGCACCTCGGTGGGGTCAAGTCCGAATTCCTGAATAAGCATGGGGTCTGCGGAGTAGGATTGTTTGCATTTGGGGCAGAGTGTCCGGACCAGTCTTTGAGCCATTATGCCCTGAATCGAGGAGGAAACCAGAAAAGGCTCTATTCCCATGTTTATCAATCTGGTAATAGCCCCGGCCGCATCGTTGGTATGCAAAGTGGAGAATACGAGATGGCCGGTGAGTGCCGCTTGTATTGCTATCTCCGCCGTCTCCAGGTCCCTTATTTCCCCTACCAGGATCACATCCGGATCTTGTCTGACCATGGAACGCAGGCCGTTGGCAAAGGTCAGGCCAATCTTGGAATTTACCTGCATTTGTCCGATGCCTTCCATCTGGTATTCAATGGGGTCTTCTACCGTGAGTATGTTTTTATCCGGGGTGTTTATCTCGTTCAGTGCGGAATAGAGCGTGGTTGTCTTTCCGCTCCCGGTCGGGCCGGTTACCAGGATGATCCCGTGGGAGATGGTGATAAGCCTTTTCAATTTCTTGAGGTAGTTATCGTTCAATCCGATTTCTTGTAAATTCAATACCCTTTGGTCCTTTTCCAGAAGGCGCAGGACCATTCTCTCCCCGAATGCCGTGGGTAGGGAGGATACGCGCAAATCGACGTTCCGGTTGCCGATTTTTACCTGTATGCGGCCGTCCTGGGGAATTCTTTTTTCCGCGATATTCAGATTGGCCAGTATCTTTAACCTGGAAATCACTGCCGCGTGCAGTTTTTTTGGGAAGGAGAAGATATTGTACAAGACCCCGTCCAGCCGATAGCGTATTGTAAGATTGTTTTGGTAGGGTTCGATATGGATGTCGCTGGCTTCATAGCGTACCGCCTGGGAAAGGATGTGATTGACCAGCTTTATTATTGGTGCGTCGCTGGTTTCATCCAGGAGGTCTTCGCTGACTCCTTCTTCCAGTTCCGAGATAAAAGAGTCTTCTTCCTG
>CAJXKR010000225.1 GCA_913055815.1 uncultured Desulfohalobiaceae bacterium
TTCAATGTGCTGTTTGTATTTGAATTTTTTCTTGTTATAGGAATAAAATTCAAATATCGAAATTCGAAATTCGAAATTCGGGCAATCTTGACCAACTGGATCAAGAAATAAAATCAAAGAGTTAATAAAAATTCAAACCTTAAGCGTTTAAAGAATTATTTATTTTCAAAGCGAAACTGGAGCAAAAAGATAAATTATTGATAACAAAGAATATTTTATTGAGAATAAAATTACCGTGTATCATTAATACCCAGGGCTTTCGACCTGGGCTAAAATAAGTCACCCCTTCGGGGTTTAAAACCTCAAATAGGATCGCTGCCTGCCCTAACTGTTTGGGCAAGTGGATTCCCCATTTTAAAATTAGAATTTCTCTAAAACCGCTGATTTCAGAGGCTTACCTTAAAATTTTTGACTATCAAGATCCTCCAGCATTAATTCTTGTAAGTCCCTTCTGTTGGAGTGGCCATTTTCCGCAGGATATCCCAAAGCCACTACAGCCATCAGCTGATATTTTTCCTGATCCAGATTCAATCCTTGCATGGCCTCGCTATCCCTGTTTAGTATCTCTCCCAGCCAGACTCCACCCAGACCCAGGGAATGCGCGGCCAGAAGCATATTTTGTACACAAGCGCCTATTCCCTGGCAATCCTTGGTATAGTCGTACATGTTCTGCCTGTCCAGAAAAACAATTATCAAGGCTTGGGCGTTTTGGACTATACTGCCGTACTTGGTGCAGCCAGCAAGCATAGACTGCCTCTTATCCCCGGCATACAAGACCATAAAGCGCCAGGGCTGATTGTTCAGCCCGCTGGGAGCCCATCTCCCGGCGTCCAGGATTGTCTCGATCTGATCGGGCAGGACCTGGTCATCCTGGAACTTCCTGATGCTACGGCGCTCATAAATGGCTTTCAATACTGCGTTATCAGATGACATACCAAATCACCCCGGTTTGGTTTATTTAAAAATCTTTGGGAAAACAATTTATAAAGACAACAGTTTAAATCCAAAACAAATTCGTTTCATTTAGTTGCAAATTACATGTTTACATGAATTCTTAGTTATTATAAGTACAACCTATTAATATACAAATTCCTGTTATGGGAAAGATAGTTTTATAACGGATTTTTTCTGGAGTCAATCATTTATAACTTTTTGTAATATTTATTAATTTTATAACCTGACATCATCTCCAATTCAAAAAACGGTAAATCCATGAACACATCCACGCAACTAGCAGCAAAAGACCTGATTGTATACGAGGAACTGCTTGCATCCAAGCTATCCCTGTTTTTGAGCTTTTCTTCCGGTAATCTCTATTTTCCGCGGAACATACCAGCAGAAATGAAAACTCCGGAAAGCGGATACATTCCCATGTATCGGCAAAGGGACGAGAAACTGTTCCTGCCATTGATGTATCAGGGCAATTTACTGGGAATCTTCATAGCCCAAAACGTGCACCCTGAAGAATACCAGTTTTTGCAATCCCGGATTACCAAGGCCGCGGAACTCTGCCTGGAGAATCTGGCCATGCTCAAGGCGAAGCAGTCTGATACACTTACCTGCCTTCACAACAAGGAATATTTTTTATCCCTGCTAAGAAGCCAGCTGGAATGCATCAGTGAGTCGTTTATCAGAAAATACGTGGACGACTGCAATTTTTCCGATTATGCGGCGCACTTCAGCCTGATCCTGATAAATGTGGACGATTTCTCCAGGATCAACAGCAAGTTGGGTTACAGGTTCGGTGACAGGGTGATTTGCAATATAGCAAAAACCCTGGAAAATGAATTGCCGCTTCAAGCAACCGCAGCAAGGTTGGAGGCAGACAACTTTGCAGTGGTTTTACCTGAAACCAGCTTGGCCAAAGCCAACATGACAGCGGAAGACCTGCAAGCAAAAATTTGCCAAACCGAGCACATCTATCAACCCACGCAGGAAGTCTTCAAGACCACCTGCAGTTTGTCCACTATCCATTATCCCGGGGACTTTTCAGTACAGCACTCCAATCAGGACTTCCATGAACAATCCTTTTTGCTCCTGGAACAGGCCTATCAAGGCATAGATGCAGCCAAGCAAAGGGGGAAAAACCTGGTTCAACCCTATTCGGATATCCTGAAAAAAGTGGGCATAGTAAGCAAAAACCTGACCCCGAACAGACTCCGGGTTAATATAGGTTCCAACCTGCGGGCCGCTGCCGGACAACGCTACAAGGTGTTTTCAGCTGACAGGGACATGGAGGGCCAATCACTCAAGGGGGAAATCATACTGCTAGACATCATGGAGGAGGAATCCGCGGCAGACATACTTTATCACAACGACCCCGGAACCAATCTGGAACCCGGTGACCGCATCCTGTATGCAAGCCAGGAGCATTCCATCCGGAATTTCTTTCCCGCACCCGTGGGCAGCGACTCCATCCCCCGGGAAGCCGAGCAAATACTCCCTTTACCGGATTTCATCAAGTACTGGCACCGGCACAGTTCCCAAGCCAGGCATTTCTGCATGATCCTGTTATGTATAACAGAGCATTCCGCTTTTGAGTCGCAAAACGATGCAGGTAGTGAAACTTCGGATATATATTCCGCCCTATCTAGCGCACTGAAGGCCTATCTGCCATCTGAAGGCATGGTGGGGGAATACAGTACCAACGGCCTGATTATCTACCTGCCGCATACAAACCCGGAGCAGGCAGAAGAAATCGCTTGCAAAATCCGGGAAGAGGCCTGCAAAGGGAATCAAGCCTCCCTCACCCTGGGGATTTCCTTTTACCCCTGCTTTCATTTCAATAAAAGCGAGATACTTACAAATTGCAGGAAAGCCTTCGAACACGCCCTGCTCATGCCCATCCCCAAACTTGCAATTTTCAACTCCACCTCCCTGACCATAAGTGCGGACCGCCATTTCACACACGCGGACCTGGCCAATGCAATAGAGGAATACAAGGGCGCGCTTTTGATGGATTCCGGCAATCACACCGCACGCAACTCCCTGGGGATATGCTATGCCAAGCTCGGACAGCTTAGCTCCGCATTCCAGGAATTCCAAAAGATCGCAGACCAGGAGCCAAACAACCATTATGTCCTGTACAACCTGGGCTACACCTATCTAAAGCTGGATCGTGTTGACGAGGCGGAACAATGCTTTTGCAAATGCCTGGAATACTCCGGTAACCACGAGGATGACCCCGCGGTGCCGGAACAGGTATTTTCCCTGCTTCGGCTGGGGGAAATAGCGGAAAGAAATCAGGACCCGGAGCGGGCAAGGAATTTCTACGGGCAGGCCCTGGAGGGGCAGGAAGGTGCCGGGCATGCATACCGCTTTTTGGGGAACCTGGAACTAAAACAAGGCAACTGGGAAACTGCCAAGAACAACCTGCACCAGGCACTGATACACAACCCCCGGGATGCGGAGGCCATGTACCTCCTGGCCAGGATATACCTGGAGCAGGGAGAAGACCCGGAGGTTGCGGAATCCCTAGCCCAGAAGAGCATCGGTATCCGCCCCCATGTGCAACACTACCGGGAACTCCTCAGGCAAGCCCTGCTAAGCCAGGACAAAACCCAAGAGGCCAGGATCCTGCAAAACAGTATCAGGGACACCTCCAGACAAGAATCATACCCCCTGCTGACCTAAAACTTTCCAATCCTGTAAAAATCAATTCGGACCTTGTTCCATTTGCTCTACATGTTCTTTGGGTTCTGGCAAATCATCAGGGTAAGCATCGGGATACGGGCCGAGTTCACTTACTTCTTTTAAGCCCTGGTCATTTTTCTCGATCTTCAAAAGGAAACCGTTTTTGTTCACTATTTTAACTTCGCTCGATTTGTCGTAATACAAAACCTCGGTACCAGTATCCCGCTCTCTTTCAGGGGACTCTGAATGAAGCGTTCCGGTAAACAGCATTCCAACCAGGAACAGACCCAAAATCGGGATCAAATACTTCTTGACATTTTTTCTTGTATGGAAGTTAACCATAGCACCCTCTCTTTTAATAAGTTATTTCTGTTTCCAATAGAATATCTGAGGACCACTTTTTATGTCTTTAGTAACAGGGCCAATTGATAGGGCATCGCCTTCGTCGGATATAATAGTTGTAGGATCCGGGGCAATAGTTATATTTTCCTGCTGTAGCTTTGTGGATCGATCGTCCTTGCCCAACTCATCGTCTGGATCGCCATCATAGTCGTCGTAGACTGCTCCCCCGGTTTTATAGTCCAGTGCGTACAATCTGGAAACCCCCATATCAGAGTAGGTATCGCAGGGATCACTGCTTTTCGCCGCTTTTGTGGGGGCAAAAGTAGTAAAATAGACCACACCGTTATACACCATAGGCGTGGACAAGCACTTTTCCCCCTCGTGTTCAAGTTCAATATACCATCCGCGGTTGTACCTTGCGTTCAACTCCTCCTCGACAAGCTCTTGCTCAGTTGCATTACCTTCCTGAATCAGGTTGTCGGTAACATCCAGCATGACTTTTTTGGTACCGTCTTCATTATTCAAGGTATCAAAGTCACCGACTTGACTGCTCGTAGTAAGGTTTCCGGTACGCCAGTCATTCTTCACGCAGTAAAAGTAGTTAGTGGTGCTGTCGTCCAGTGGATTGGCCCGATCCCCGGTACCAAAGAACACATGCTGACCCACGACTTCATTCCAGGTTTCATTTTCATCATCATAGTATTCAATATATTCGAGAACAACATCCAACTCGTGGAATATTTTTTTCCCGCTGGATTCCGCTTCAAACAAGCGCATAGATTGCCAGTCAGCATTGAAGTCAGCATTTCTGAATGCAAACACGTTACCCCCCATGTCACCTGCATACATCTGGCTTACCAATTTTTCGCCGTCATCAATCATCTCCACAGCAAAGGCGCTGACAATGGAATCATTCATGGTGGAAATAGTTGAATCGTCGAACCTTTTAATTTGATTTCCGCTGGTTGCATCAATAACGGTTAGATCATTACCCTTGGGATCAGACGGTAGTGGAGAAGTGTCGTAACCTACATCATACCCGCCTGATAACAGAAAGGCCTCTTGAGAACTGTCCCCTCCTGTGGGAAATGTTATAAACTGAGGCTGCTTCCAGGATTGTCCGCTTACGCTTTTTTTGTACAGATACTCTGGAGAACCGATATTGGTAATATCGATCGCATAGTAGTTGTTTCCCCCGCGTCTTTCCCCGCAAATAACCACCTTACCACCTGAAGTATCCGCTACTGTCGGTGACCCATCCATAAAGTAGGAATGAGATCCAGTATACGCTTCTTGCAGCCGGCTGAACTGTTCTTCCGGAACAAAGGCCCATTCCTCGGTACCGTCATCATCGTCAAAGCAGTGCAGCATACCGTCATTGGAACCAGCGAAAATATATTTTCCATTTTCATACTTGGCCAATGCAGGTTTGGAGTGATTCAGATCACCCAGCCTCCAATCCTTGCCCTCCATGCGAATCTCCTTGATAATCTCGTCCTTTTCGTTTTCTGTTGACACACCAAAGTCACCTGGACTTAAGTTGGAATTGTCTTGGGAAAATGCGTTATCATTATTACTCAGGGCCTTATCTGCATTGAGATTGGAATATATATTCCTGTCCAGACTACGTTCACTCAATACTTGCCCTGCTCCACCTGATCCCACATCACCGCCATCA
>CAJXKR010000226.1 GCA_913055815.1 uncultured Desulfohalobiaceae bacterium
ATCTTGCTCCTATTGGGAGTTGCTTTTGGCAAGATACTAACCACTTCCTTCAGCATAAGTTCCGGAGGAAGTGGAGGTGTTTTCGGACCTTCGGTGGTGATCGGGGGAGCACTGGGAGGATGCGTGGGACAAATCTTCCATTATTTTGCTCCAGGTCTGATACCGGTTCCCGAAACCATGGTCATACTGGGCATGGCGGGATTCTTTACCGCTGTTTCCAATGCCACCATCTCCACTATCATATTCGTCAGCGAAATGACCAATTCCTATCAACTCCTGCTGCCCAGTTTCATGGTTTGTCTACTTTGTTACTACTTTGCCCAAAGGTGGACTATCTATGAAGAACAGGTCAAGAACAAGACACTTTCACCCGCTCATGCCGGGGAATTCTTCACAGACATCCTGCAAAGCTACAAAGTAAAGGACTTGCAAGACCAAATCAGAATAGTGGATACTGTACCGGAATCAATGAATTTTTCCGATTTCAAAGAATTCTATTCCCAGACCACTCAAGAGTATTTCCCAGTTGTCAATGATTACGGAAGGCTGACAGGTATTTTCTCCAGCACCGATTTCAGGAGCGTACTCTTTAACTCTGATATAGAAGGCCTGGTCCTGGTAAAGGACATAGCCACCTCTGATATAATCACCACAAACCTCTCAGAGGATTTAAACACGGTAATGAATAAATTTACCCGCAAGAACCTGGAAAACATTCCGGTGGTAAGAGAGGATAACCCCAACCACCTCATAGGCATGCTCAGAAGAAAGGAAATGATCAACTTCTACAATCAAAAAGTGGACGCACTGCAAGAATTATCGAAATAACTGAACAAGGCAATGGACAAAGCTAGTCAGGATAAGGAAATCCTGCTATGCGGCCAACATATTCATCAATCTTGAATTTGCGTTTCAAGCCCCGTGCATTCATGTAGCGGATCTTGCCGAACACTTGCCTCTCCTGCCAGGGCCGGTCGTGCCTGCCAAAACACCAGGCGACTCCTGCAAAACCGTTCGGATCCCTGCCATCCAGTTCATATTTATTGTTCAAGTACAGCATGATCCTGAAGGCCTCTTCCGGATGCTCAGTCCATTCAATTATCTTCTTGCCCCAGTACATGCGCATGTAATTGTGCATTTTGCCGGTCTTGAGCATTTCTATCTGCGCCGCGTTCCAGTAAGGGTCGTGAGTTCTAGCCTGTTCAAAATCCTCTCTGGAATATAAATACGGCCTGGGGTCCGAACTGTGTTTGTCCAGGCTTTGAAGTGCCCAATCCGGAACCGCCTTTTCATAATCCCGGTATCCGGAATTGTAATAGACAAAATTTATGCTCAGCTCCCGCCGCACCAATAATTGTTCCAAAAATGCCGACTTGGAGGATTCCGGAGCATTCGAGGCCTTGACCTGTTTGTATATTTCCAGGGGAGATATCTGGCCGAAGTGCAGGTAGGGGCTCATATGGGAGGTGCATTGAGAAACCGGATCATTTGCAGACTTTTCGTAATCCTGCAAATCTGCACTCACAAACTCGTTCAAGAGCTCTTTTGCAGCCCCTTCTCCCCCTTTAAATCCCGAAACCGCGGGAACGCTTTCGTCCACTGAAATCCAGGACAACATACTCTCAAAATCTATTTCCCCTGCATCTCTTGCAGGGAGCTCTTGCGGTCTCCCCATCCCTTGCAGTACCGGAACTGTATCCAAAAATGCCTCCTTGACCCGCGCAAGTTTGGGCCTTAAGGTCCTGGCAGCGAATTCCTGCTTTTCCGAGGCACTGCCCACCGGTACAATAATATCTGTCTCTACAGCAGTAAAAGGACAGGAAAGGGAGCCAGCAAGCTGCTTGCGCCAGTCTCTCTGAACTTGCAGGTATCCCACATCGGTTACCACCCAGGCTGCTTCCCGGGCCAATTCCAGCACTCCCTGCACCATTTCCCCGCTTTGCAAGACAAAAGGGATCTCCGCCTTCTCCAGGTTATCCCGCACATCTGCCAAACCCTGGAGCATGAAGCGGTAGTGACGGAGATTGGCTTCCGGAAAGTCCGGGATTAAAACGAATCCCACCACCAGGGGAAGATTCAATTCCCGGGCTTTTTGCAGGGAAAAACACAGGGCGTGATTGTATTCAGTCCTTTGGGCCTGCTGCATCCAGTAAAGGACGTAACCACCTCCAGCCGGAGGGGCATCATCGATTAAATGCTTGATTCTGGCTTCATGTATCACTGTCTTCACCCCAAATTTTTCAGATAAAAAGGTGTTCAACCTTCCCCATTGTCATATTCCTGGAGCAAATAGCGCAGCTGTACCACTGAAAGCCCCCTGGAAGCAGCGAATTGCTTAAGGTCATCAAATTCCGGCTTGTTTATCTTACCATCCTTCAGGTAAACCTGTTTGCCTTTTAGATTTCCCCAGGGGGTGGAAAATTGTTTTTCCTCCCTTGGCAGGGTCACTCTTTCCATCTCCCTGCGCCGAATTCCAAGGGAAAGGGTCTGTCTGAAAAAGGTCTCCTGCACTTGCTCCAGGGAGTTGGAATCCGAGATGACCTGCAGCAGTCCCCCCGGACGATTCTTCTTCATAATACCTGGCAAATAGAATACATCCAGGGCACCTGCATCAAACAACTCTTGGAACAGGTTCCCGATCTCCTCACCGGTGAGATGGTCGATATTGGCCTCCAGAACCCATATTTTCTCTGTTTGATCTGAGTCCTCCGAATATAGAAACAGGCGCAGTGCATTGGGCACCGAGCCCAAATCCTTGCTCCCCCATCCCATGGCGTTTTTGTCCAGAACACCTGCAGGACCGGAAGTAAAACTGTCCACGATACTGTCCAGCAACAGGGCCCCAGTAGGCGTTATCAGCTCATCCTGGAATTCAGTGCGGTATACCGGCTTGTTTTGCAGCAGTTTCAAAGTTGCCGGTGCAGGCAAGGGCAAGGTACCGTGGTCGCAATCCACGTACCCTTGGAACCAGGGAAGCCTGGAACAGGTAACACCGGTTACCTGCATCTTTTCCAGAGCCCAGAACGCGCCCACTACATCCACCAGGGTATCCACAGCCCCGATTTCGTGGAAGTGTACCTCCTGGAGTTCCACACCGTGCACTTCCGCCTCTGCAGCGCCCAGCTTCTGCAGGGCCTTATCAGAACTGGTCTTTACATATCCGGAAACCGGGCAGTTGGAGATAATCTCCTGCAAATCGGTCAAGTGCCGCAGGGGCTGCTGGGTACTGCTCTCGATATACAACCTGGAAGCCACAAGTCCCTTTTCACGGACTTTTTGGGTGTGTATATCCACTTCCACCCCCGCTTCGCGAAAGATTTCGCTCAATTGGCCGACATCCAAACCCAGATCCCCCATTGCCGCCAGAAACATATCACCGCTTATCCCGGTGGGACACTGTATAAACAATTTCACGCCCGACTCCCCTCTGTTACAAAAGTTATTAATTAGTGGACAGACAAAAAATTTTTTACTAACATCCTGCATTTATTGATCATTTATTATAAAAAACTGGATTTAATAATTTTTAATATAACTATTCGTAATTATATTATTTAATCTTAAAACGTATAACTAACCAGTTAATTTGTACCTGACCGAAACCGTTATTGGACGTAAACTTACTCAAATACGAGGAGCAAGGCAATCTCGACTCCGTAGGAGCGAGAAAATTTTGAAACCGCAGTGTATATTAATACATGAGGATTTCAAAGGCTTAAAGCGACGAAGTAGATGAGTGAGTTTTCGTCCAATCACTAGTTAAAGTGCCTATCTCTCCCCGCTATTGCACTCCAGAAAAGGGCAAAACACCAGGGCCTCGCCGGAATATGCATTCCCCTGGTCAGCGTACAGGAACAGGGGCGGCTGCACAATCGTCCCCCTGCCCCCGTTTTTCACCGCTTCCAAAAGCACGAACCCGGCAGGATCCCCGTATCTGCTGTGCACAAACCGCATTCTCTTGGGTTCCAGCCTGTTCTGCAACAGTGAATGCAGCAGATTGACCTCGGATTCAGCCGGATATATGAAATTGACCCTCCCCCTGTTCTTCAGGGCATAGGAAGCTGCTTGCACAAAATCCTCCAGTCCGGTCTCCTGTTCAAAACAGGCAACGTTTCTTGCTTGTCTGGGCGAAAGCCTGCCCTCTCCGGTTTTTCTGTACGGGGGGTTTACCACCACCTGATCGAAGGATTCCGGCAAGACATCCCCGCTCTGGCGAATATTTTTTATATCCATGTTTATAGCGGTAAAACCGGACTGCAAATCCAGCATCCGGGCATTTTCCAGGGCGTATTCCGTCATATCCGGGAGCACATCCACGCCTGTCACCCGGATATGCTTGTCTTGGTGCAAAAGGAGAAGTCCGAAACCCACCACCCCGCATCCGCAGCCAAGATCCAGTATTTCCGAGTTTTTCCCGATACCGGGATAACATGCCAAAAGCAAGGCATCCAATGAAAACCTAAACCCGGATTCCGGTTGCAGCAACCCGCGCGGATATAGGTCCCTGTTTCTTTCCTGCATTATCTTCCCTTGTTAATTCTCCTGTCCTCATGGACACAAGACGCGCCTGCAAAAAGTCTTTTGCAGGCAGTTTTATGATTTTAGAGTATTCTCGCTACTTGGTAGTCGAGATTGCCAAAGTTTTACGAAAAATCAAAGACTTATAACTAGCATGTTTCAAAATCTGATAATTAAAGCTACTTTTTGCAGTGGCATCACACAACGAAGCATGAAAAAGCTGTTGAGTACGAAGTAGCGAGCGCAATCTCGACCCCGTCCCTGCCTTGGCAGGGCGGGGCGAGAAAACCCTAAGACCCTAAAACTTTTTCTTGTCAACAACTTTGCCCAGAATACCGATTACCATCTCTGCTTCCCTTACCCGGAACAACTTGCTGCCCCCAATATACAACACTGCCCAGACTGGTATCAATGCCACTGCTATCTCCCCCCAGACGGATGTATACCAACATCCCCAACCAATCAGCAGACTCAAACAGACCAAAACAGGCAGGCTCTTGTCCCAGCCGAACCAAGTCCCTATTTTCCTGCCCATTCCAATACCCAAAAGCAAGAAATTCGTCCATGCCGCAACTGAAACCGCCACTGCAAGCCCCACGTGCGCAAACTCCTGCATAAGCAAAACTGCAGTACTAATATTGACCAAGAGACAGACGCAAGCGATCAATACAGGAGTGCGGGCGTCCTCAAAAGCGTAGAAACCGGGTATTAGCGACCGGAT
Organism: uncultured Desulfohalobiaceae bacterium; assembly: GCA_913055815.1. Lineage (GTDB taxonomy): Bacteria > Desulfobacterota > Desulfovibrionia > Desulfovibrionales > Desulfothermaceae > CAJXKR01. The sequence continues at coordinate 5,240 of CAJXKR010000226.1, forward strand.
ACAGCAGAGCGCCGGCAACCCCAGACTGTAACCTATCAGGGCGTGATAGGTTGCACTCACCGAACTCGTACCAAACGCCCCCCTGCCGAACAACAACTCCACTATCGGACCGCCCAGCCCTATCAATCCAGCAGCTGCGGGGAGACTGATAAACAGGTTAAGATAGATCGATTCCTTCAGTGTCTCTCTGAATTTAGCGTGTTCCTTGCTGGAGACCAGGGAGGACAGGCTGGGCAGTGCCGCGGTACCCAGGGCTATGCCGAAAACTCCCAGGGGCAGTTGAACCAGCCTGTCAGCATAATACAGATAGGACACACTCCCACTAGCCAGAAAGGAGGCCAAAACAGTAACAACCAGGATATTCAACTGGTAGACAGCAGCACCTCCTACTGCAGGCAAAAATATCCTT
>CAJXKR010000227.1 GCA_913055815.1 uncultured Desulfohalobiaceae bacterium
CCGAACCTCAAGTGGGATATGGTATAACCTCCGGATTTTTTGGCATCATAGGAAAAGTATCCCTGGGTATACAACTCCGTGTTGTCTCCAATGATCTTGATTGCGTTTTTGTTGGCTCCCACTGTTCCGTCTGAACCAAGTCCCCAGAATTTGCACTGTATTGTGCCCTCCGGAGTGGTATCGGAAAAGGATTCGTCGTAGTCCAGGGAAGTCCGGGTTACATCGTCATTGATACCTATGGTGAAGTGGTCCTTGGGGCTTACCACGCTCATATTGTCGAATACCGCCTTGACCATGGCGGGTGTGAACTCCTTGGAACCCAGGCCGTAGCGGCCATTGCTTATCTTGAAATTTGCCCCATTTTGTAGACTGGCGGTGTAGACATCTTGATACAGGGGTTCTGCTGCAGCTCCAGGCTCCTTGGTCCTGTCCAGAACAGTTACGTTCTCGACTGTACTGGGAATAACCGATAGTAGAGCCTGTGGGAGAAAGGGGCGGTAGAGCCTGACCTTTATCAACCCGACTTTTTCATTACGTTCGGTTAAAGTGTTAACCACTTCCTCTATGGTTTCACAGGAAGAGCCCATGGAGATTATAACTCGCTCCGCTTCCGGATGTCCCACATAGTCAAAAGGCTTGTAGTTACGCCCGGTTATTGCTGCGACCTTTTTCATGTTCTCTTCTATAATCCCGGGCAGTAGTTCGTAGAAACTATTGCATGCCTCCCGGTTTTGAAAGAAGATGTCCGGATTTTGGTTGGTGCCCCTTAGGTGCGGGTGTTCGGGATTCATTGCCCGTGCCCTGAATTCCTCGATGGCATCGTAGTTAACTATGGAGGCGATATCAGAATAGTCGATCATGTTCACTTTCTGTATTTCGTGCGAGGTTCGAAAGGCGTCGAAAAAATGCAGGAACGGGATACTGGAGTCAATGGAACTTAAATGGGATACCAGTGCCAGATCCATTGCCTCCTGAACCGATGAGGAAGCCATCATTGCAAAACCGGTCTGCCTGGTGGCCATAACATCCGAATGGTCGCAAAAGATGGACAGGGCATGGGTGGCCACTGTTCTGGCGGTTACATGGAATACTCCGGGCAAAAGTTCTCCGGAGATTTTGTACATATTGGGTATCATCAAAAGCAAACCCTGGGAAGCGGTAAAAGTGGTGGTCAGTGCACCTCCGGCCAGACTGCCGTGTACGGCTGCGGCGGCCCCGGCCTCTGATTGCATTTCCCGTATGGCGACGTTTTGGCCGAAAATATTCTTTCTGTTTTGTGTGGACCATTCGTCGGCCAACTCTCCCATGGGAGAAGAAGGGGTGATAGGGTAAATTGAGGCGGTATCGCTGAGTGCGTAAGCAATGTGCGCAGCTGCAGTGTTTCCGTCAATGGTTTGTGTCTTTTGGGGCATAACTCTGCTCCTTTAGTAATTTGTTGGATGTTTGATGTTAACAGTTATTATTTATCTGTTTTAGATATTAACTCTTATGCCATGCCGGGCACAACGAAGCATGAAAAAGTTCTTTTTACACTTAAAACCTTAAAACCCTAAAACATAAAACTTTTTTCATGTTAATCTATCTTACATACCCGGTTTCCTCCAGGTAGAGGAGTACTTCCTGGGCGGCTTCCGCTGCTGTCAGTTCACTGGTGTCGATGGATATTTCAGGATTGGACGGGGGGATGTAGGGATCATCCACACCGGTGACACCGTGCATCAAGCCCTGTTTGGCCTTGGCGTAGATGCCTTTTCTGTCCCTTTGTTCACATACTTGGAAAGGAGTGCTCACAAAGACTTCTATGTAGCCTCCATATTTGGAGATGAGTTCCCGGTTGTATCTGCGCGATTCCTCGTAGGGTGCAATGGGTGCGCAAATAGCGATACCCCTGTTTTTGGTTATTTCGCTGGCAACGTATCCTATGCGCCTTACGTTTATTTCCCTGTGTTTTCGGGAATAGTCGAGTTCGCTGGAGAGGTGCTTGCGCACGATATCTCCGTCCAGCAGGGTTACTGGCCTGTCCCGCATTTCCATGAATTTCACATAAAGATATTTGGCCAAAGTGGATTTGCCTGCCCCGGAAAGTCCGGTCAAGAACAAGGTGAATCCTTGTCTGTGGCGAGGAGGATAGGTTTTTTTCAATTCTTCCACCACTTCGGGAAAAGAAAACCATTCCGGGATTTCCAGATCGAATTCCAGTCTTCTGCGCAGTTCAGAAGAGGAGATCCTTTTGGTGGTCATGTCACGGGTTATTTCCTGTAATGGCAAATATTGTGCCTTGTCCTCCACATAAGCCATGGGATGGGCAGGTACAGTTTTGATCCCTATTTCCTCTTCATAGGATTTGACATAATCTATTGCACTCCCTGCAGGGTAGAAAAAGTTGTTTTCACCATCGTGCATAAAGGGATCAGCTTGGTCGTGCGTTACCATGAAATGGCTGCAGCCATAATTCTTTCTTATCAGGGCCTGGAGCAGTGCCTCTTTGGGTCCAGCCTTCCGGGTGGCGAAAGGCAATAGGGCCATGGAGATCATGTTCTTGGGGAACTTGGTGACAAAGGCCTGATAGCAGCGAACCATGGTGAAGTGTTCCAAATCCCCGGGAGCGGGTATACCTGCTACCGGATGCAGGAAAATACTTGCGCTTACCTCCCTGGCAGCACGCAGCACCATTTCCTTGTGTGCGCAATGAAGGGGTTTTTCAGTGTGAAAGCCGATTACATGCCTCCATCCCTTTTGGGTGAAAATCCTGTGTGTTTCCGATGGAGGGAGTCTGAGTTCCGGAAAATCGAAGTGCTGGGGTTGATGCAGGCCTTCCAGTGTACCGCCCACATAATAGGAATTGGTCTTGTGGTATAAATTGAACACATAGGGATGTTTGTCCTCGTTCTCGGTCCCGAAAATCTGCTGTGCTTCCCGGCGCTTGTCAGGCTGCCAGATATCTGTAACATGTAATATCGCCAAAAGGAAGCCTTCCCCGTCGCATAGGCCCAATGATTGTCCGGTTGTTATCTTTTCCGCCGTGCTTTGGGGTATATCCAGGCAAATGGGCATTGGCCAGACAAATCCGTTTGGTAGGCGTTCGTATTCCAGTACGGATTCGTATTCCTCCCTGGTCATGAAGCCTTTTAAGGGATAAAAGGCCCGGTTGCACAAAAGCTCTAGATCACAAATTTGCGTTTCGTTCAGATTGATCGAGACCAGGTTGATAGCGTCTTTTTCCAGTTCTTCCACCCGTCTGAAATGTACAAGGAGGCTTTCCGAGTATAGGTTCATATTATCACTTTTGTTGGCAATTATCTGTTATCAGTTATTTGGTTTTTGCCGAGTATTTACTTCCACCTTCTCCAGTACTTTTTGATAATAGACTTGGTCTACTTCCAGATTTACAGGAGACTTCCTTTGTTCATTGATTTTCATCACCAGGAAATTCAGTTTTTGAACCTGTTGATAGCGTTCTTTTTCGTCAGTGGTATTGTCCAGTATTTCCAGAATATTGTCTATTTCTTTTCTGTCTTCGATTTCCGGAGACACGTAGCCGGAATTTTTGAGTATCTTGTAGGTTAATCTGAGTTCCGGCGGAAGGTGGGACAAATCCTCCATCTCCAAGGGTTCTCCCTCTCCCGGGAGATTATCGAATTGGCCCTCTTGTTTGGCTTCTTCGATCCTCTGTTCAGCTATTTGTTGTGTTACCAAGCTGAAAGTGTTCATTTTTATTCGTTTTGTTGGTTTTGTTAGCACTACAGCGAAAATTTGAGCTTCCCGGGTGGTCCACTTTTGCTCTCAAGCCCTCAATAAGAGGGCTGGACAATCAACTCGCACAGTGGACAACCCGGCTGGCGAATTAAACAGATCCTAGTTGTCTCAGAATCTTAATATAAAATTTACGCAGTAGTGTTAGTTGCATTGGTGATATTGGTTTTATGATGCTCTTGGATTTTTTACAAGGGTATCGACTTACAGTCCAATTGTCTACTGCATTTTTCTGTCTTCTGCATTCAGTCTTTTTCCCCCCTGTTTTTTGTACTATTTACTCCTTTATTCAACATCCCAGATGGTCCCTGAGGGGCTATCCTGGAGTTTTATGCCCATTTCGCTCAGTTCATCCCGGATGGAATCCGCACGTTGGAAATCCTTTTCCTTCCTTGCCTGCTCCCTTTGTTTTATAAGTTCCTCTATACTTGAGATATCCAAATCCAGGCGCTTAGCCTTGATCTTGCGCAGGTCTTCCAAAAATTGTGCGCTGTCCAGCTCAAAAAGTCCGAGAATACTGCCCGCCTGATCCAGGGTTTGGGAGATATTCAAGAGAAGTTCCCTGGACTCCCCGGATTTTTTGAGTTTCTTGTCTTCCAGGATCCTGTTGGCTATTCTTACCAGGCTAAAGACGTGCCCCAGGGTGGCAGCGGTATTAAGGTCGTCGCTCAGGCTCTCATCCCAGGTGTCCAGGAGAGCGTTGGCTTCCTGCTTGATATCTTCTGGCAGTGGATTAGCAGTGGTGTTGGCAGTATCAGGAAGATGGAGGAGTTGCTGTTTGGTTTGATATATCCTTTTTACTGCCTTTTCGGTTTCCTGCAGATTTTCCCAACTGAAATCCAACGGGCTGCGGTAGTGTGTAGAAAGCAGAAAGAAGCGCACCACCTCGGGCAAAAAGTAGTTCAATATGTCCCGGATAACCACGAAGTTACCCAGGGACTTGGACATCTTTTCCTGTTGAATTCTCACAAAGCCGTTATGTAGCCAGTAATTCACAAAGTCGGTTCCGGTTGCGGCAACGGTTTGGGCCCTTTCATTTTCGTGGTGGGGAAAAACTAGGTCCTGTCCTCCACCGTGAATATCAAGGGGGAGGGGAAAGTATTTCTTGCTCATGGCAGAGCATTCTATATGCCATCCCGGCCTTCCGAACCCCCATGGACTGGGCCAGGAAGGCTCGTTTTCCTTGGCGCTTTTCCAGAGTGCAAAATCCAGGGGATCCTCTTTTTCTTCCTCCGGATTGACCCTGGTGCCGGACTTTAGTTCCTCTATGTTGCGTCCTGATAATGCACCGTAATCCGGAAAGGAACGTACGCGGAAGTAAACATCCCCGCTCTCGGTGCTATAGGCGTGGCCTTTATCCAGCAGTGTCTGCACCATTTCCTGCATATGTTCGATATGCTCGGTTGCTTTGGGCTCAAAATCCGGCTCCAGGACATTCAGCTTTTCCATGTCCTGGTAAAAGGCGTTTATAAACTTGTTAGCCACGGTTTCACTGTCCAGGCCTTCCTCATTTGCGCGGTTTATGATTTTGTCGTCCACGTCTGTGAAATTGCGCGCAAAACATACTTGATACCCGCAAAAACGAAGGTAGCGGACCAGGACATCGAAAACAACGGCAGATCTGGCGTGTCCGATATGGCAATAGTCGTAGGCAGTAACTCCACAGACATATATGTTTACTTTCCCCGGCTCACGGGGGATGAATTCTTCTTTTCTGCGGTTGGATGTATTGTAGAACTGCATAAAATTCAACCTCTTTATCTCTTATGGGCCGAGAGCATGACAACAGATTTAATACCTTTTTTTTCTCCTGTAAAGCCTAAA
>CAJXKR010000228.1 GCA_913055815.1 uncultured Desulfohalobiaceae bacterium
TTTTAACGGTGAATCCGATGGTGCTGCACTGACTTTTTATTTGAATGAATATCTGCCTTATACCAAGAGCCTTTCGTTGATTTATTCCCGTTTTAGTACTGAAAGTGACACTTCTCCTTTTGAAAGGGATAATCCGGAACTGGACGATATAGATTATTACATAGCCCAGAGTGATTTTTCTGTTCCGGGGTTAAAAGGTGCTTCGTTCACAATAAACTATACCAGGGTTGAAAATGTGGCTTACCTCCCACAAGCCTTCAAGCAAGGAGTAGTTGACAATATAGCTGGTGGAATTATGCAGAAAGCCAAGTCCCCGAGTCAAAACCCGGAGGCTGCAAAATTGGCAGCTATGGGAAAAACGAACGTAAAAAACTATGTATCGGATAATCTGGCAATGCATTATCCTGACAACTTCGGAGATGTGGACAAGCTGGCCCTGCAGTTCGATAATCAGGATTTTCTGGGTACCCCATTGGACATATTTGCCAGTTTTGGATGGTCGAAAACCCATCCAACTGGTGATATGGTTAAATATTCATATGATGGTTCTACCAAGAAGCCAGTAACCAGTGAAAATGCAGCTTATCTGAATTCAGATGACAATCAGGATTCGCATTCCGGCCATGCATTTTATGTTGGCGGAAGGTACGAATTCCCGCTGGAAGTTTCCAATAAGCCTCTCCTGGGTGCGGAATACAATTACGGTTCCAAGCATTGGATCGGATTAAGTGGTACCGGCTCCTATGATCCGTTTAAAAAATTGAATGCGCGAGGTAATGCCTATGAAGCATATTTGATTCAGCCCCTTGCGGAAGATTTCTTGCAAGTCAGGGGTGGTTTCGAGTATGTAGACAGGGAGTATACAACAAACCCCTCTTCAAGTCTTTTTGGCAAGTCAAAGTCTACTGACGAGGATTGTAAGCGGGTTTATCTTTCACTGGACATGAAATTATAACAAAGGAATATCTTTGTATGCTTATTAGCCTGGATCCCGGGAAATTGGTTTCCGAAATCCAGGCTAATACTTTTTTGCATAACTTGGTCGACATATCCTGGTGCAGTATAAGCTAACTTCCTGTCACGGTTTGTATCTCATGACTTTGATAGAATACAGTTGGCAATTGGTAAGGGTGCCAAAATACTGGCGCTTTGTATCTAATCTCAGTGGAGGATCAATTCTCTCCTTTTGGGAAAGGTGAGAAAGTTATTCCGGGGAGATACCAAAAGATATTGATATAGAGGGTAAAATGAATTTAAATGTTTTCAATATGGGATTAAAAGGCAAGATAATAAGTATAGTATTGGTTATTGCCATTCTTTTATCAGGATTGGTTGTATTTTTTCTAATAGGGTTGAATGGAGTGGAAAAAAGCACTAAAAAGGTGGCTACTAAAAATCTGCCGCAGATCAATGCCATTAGACAAGTTAACGAACAAATTGTGCAACTTATCAATAATGCTAACAGTTTTGTGTTGACAAGTGATAAACAGTTGAAAAACAGGGCAGAAGATATATTTGCCAGCCTGGAAACCAGTATTGCCAGAGCCGATGAGTTGGTGGAGGATTCTGCCACCAAGGAAAAATTAAACAGGATTGAGGCACTGATAAAGGGTGAGGCCAAGAACAGGGAGGAGAATTTCAAGATTGTTTATGGCAGGATAATAAGTACTACACTGGAAAGAAACGAGTTAACCCAAAATTTTTTCGGTTACCAAGACAAGCTGATCGATAAAAGCAAGGGCATTTCTCTTCAAGGAAATCAACAGGATAAATTTGAAACATTGATTGATCAGATTGTACACAATACTTCCTTTTACTTTTCTACCCGGGAAAAAAGCGAGGAAACCAAATCCAAAATACAAAACCTTTTTGATTTGGTTAAGAGTAATCAAGCATTGCGGGAATCAATCGGAAGGACGGTACTAAAATATAAACAAGCCTTTAGCGGAATTGTACAAAAGAATGATTTGATACAAAAAGATACTCAGCAGCTAGTGGAGTTTTCAGATCAAATAAAATCCGATGCCAAACAGGTCCAGGAACAAGTACTAGACAACGTTGATGCCACCAAGGACAATATTGTCGCCCAGAATAGAATCATCGAGTATTTGACTTATGGATTTACTGTTGTGGCGTTACTTATACTTGTATTTGTAGTATACTTTTTTATGAAGTCCGTGATCAGGCCTTTAAACCGTTTGGGGGAATATGCGGAATCAGTTTCCAACCAGGATACGGATCAGGAAATAGAAAATATTGAAAAAATGGACAAGGAGATCCGTGTAACAGTGGAAGCTATTCAAAAAATGGTAAATAATTTGAAGGAATCCATTCAGGAAAATGAAAAACAGAAACAGATAGCCAAAGAACAGATGGAAAAGGCTCAAAAATTGGCGGATGAGGCGGAAGAATCCAAACAGCAGGCAGAAAAAGCCAAAGAGGAAGGAATGCAGGAGGCTGCAGACAAGTTGTCCTCGATTATAGAAAGATTGAGTTCAGCCGCTGACCAGCTTTCCGCTCAGGTGGAAGAAGTCCAGGGATCTGTAGAGGAACAGAAAAACAAAACCAATGAAGTGTATACTGCTATGGATGAAATGAACACTTCTATTCTGGAAATTTCCAAAAATGCCTCCTCTGCTGCGGAAGATACCCAAAATACACAACAAAAAGCCAGAGAAGGCAGTGAAAGTGTTGACAAGTTGCGTTCCTACATGACCAGTGTTCACGGCAAGGCAAAATCCACCCACGAGTCTTTGAATCAACTCGGAGAAAAAGTACAGGAAATTAATAAAGTAATGGATATGATCAGAGATATTGCCGATCAGACCAATTTGCTGGCACTGAATGCAGCTATTGAAGCCGCCCGTGCAGGGGAAAGCGGGAAAGGGTTCGCAGTGGTTGCGGATGAAGTACGTAAATTGGCTGAAAAAACCATGCATTCCACTCAGGAAGTTGAGAATACTGTCAAGTCCATTGTCGAGGGAACCAGTGAAAGTGTTCAAGAAATAACAGAAGCCGAAGACTTGTCTACTAAAACAGAGCAATTGGCGGAAGAGTCGGGGAAAAAACTCCAGGAAATCGTTGCATATGCACAAAGCAGTTCAGAACAGGTTTCTCAGATAGCTGTTGCGTCTAATCAGCAATCCAGGACAAGTGATCACGTTTCCGGTTTAACCGAAGAAGTAAATAAATCGGTTAGTAAAACTGCCGATAATATGCAGGAATCAACCAATGCACTGGAGAACTTGAATAAACTGGCCCATGAACTTAATGAGATAGTGAACAGTTTTTATAATAACAATAGTTAGAGCATGCTGTTAACATGAAAAAGTTTTAGGGGTTTTAGGTTTTAAGGTTTTAAGTGTAAGAATAAGAATTTTTAATGCTTCGTTGTGTCCGCGAGGGCATGGGAGTTAATATGAAAGTAGTTGTTCAGCTCATAAGCTGTTGAGTCCTTAAGCAAGAAAAAATTATAAGCCCGTCACTTCTTAACTGCTTCTTGCTCAACAGCTCAACAACTTAACAGCTTTTTCTCGCTTCGCCCTGCCAAGGCAGGGACAGGGTCGAGATTGCCCATGCTTCGCTGCCCACGCTAGGGCATGAGAGTTAAGATGGGCCGTTATCTGGAATCTTGCCTTCATCTAACCTGATCTCTCCTAAAATTCACTAGCAATGTGGAAGATTTACCTATCTTCCACATTGCTATTTATTGGTGAACAATTCCAAGGATGCTTGGAGGTTAATGATGACTCCTTGCCGCCAATTTTCTACACGATTGCAAAATTGAACTGAATAGTGTTCTCTAGCCTATCATCTGTTCAGGGTCTTGGGTAAATTACTTGACTATTTGACTATAAATCTGCATGATTGGGTGCAGTTTTTAAAATCGCCACTAGGTTGGATTCTGATCGGGTCCGGGTTTATCGTGATAGAGAAGGTTAAAGGGTTTATATGTCCAGAAATTTGACGCGCAAGATCATCGAGAATCACTTGAAGTCCGGGAGTATGCTCCCGGGCGAGGAAATAGAGTTGGGGATTGACCAGACCCTGACCCAGGACGCCACCGGCACGGTGGCTTATCTGCAATGGGAGGCAATGGGTCTGGACCGGGTGCAGACCGAACGGTCCGTTAGTTATGTGGATCACAACACCTTGCAGATGGGATTCAGGAATGCGGACGATCACCGTTATCTCAGGAGTGTAGCGGAGAATTCCGGTGTGATTTTCTCTCCTCCGGGAACGGGTATCTGCCATCAACTGCATCTGGAAAATTTCGCGGTTCCTGGCAAGACCTTGTTGGGCTCAGACAGCCATACACCCACCGCAGGCGGGGTGGGGTCCCTGGCGATCGGTGCCGGGGGGTTGTCTGTCGCCCTGGCTATGGCGGGCGAACCCTATACCCTGACCACGCCAGAGGTTGTCCGGGTCAGACTGCAGGGTGAACTGCAGGGATGGTCCACAGCCAAGGATGTGATCGTGTATCTGCTAAGCATTCTGTCTGTAAAAGGCGGAGTTGGGGCTGTGATGGAATATACCGGTCCTGGGGTGAAAAGTCTGAGTGTGCCGGAAAGGGCCTGTATAACCAATATGGGAGCTGAACTGGGTGCGACCAGTTCCGTGTTTCCCAGTGACGAGCAGACGGAAAAGTTCTTCAGGGCAATGGGCAGAGCAGAGGAGTTTGCCTATTTACAAGCAGATGAAGATGCTGAATACGACCGCACGATAGATATAGATCTCGGGCGGATTCCTCCCATGGCAGCGTGTCCGCATATGCCGGACAAAGGTGTACCTGTGGCGGAATTGGACGGGATCAAGGTGGACCAGGTAGCAATAGGTTCCTGCACCAATTCTTCCTATGCGGATTTGAAAACCGTTGCCCGGATATTGAAAGGCGGGCATATAGATCCGGAGACTGAGGTGCTTTTGTCCCCGGGCTCCAAACAAGTGCTCTCCCTGTTGAGCAGGGAGCATCTTTTGGAGGATATCTTGGATGCCGGGGCCAGGGTAATGGAATGTACATGCGGGCCCTGTATCGGAATGGGAGGATCTCCTGTTTCCAATGGCGTTAGTGCCCGCACTTTCAACCGCAATTTCGAAGGCCGCAGCGGTACCCAGGATGCCGGGGTGTATTTGGTTAGTCCGGTAACTGCAGCAAAAGCGGCTTTGGAAGGAAAGTTTACCGATCCCGCCACTTGGGGAGCACCTCTGCAAGTGCCTGATTTGCCTCAAGAGGTGCCGAGTATCAGGCACCATTTTATTTTTCCGGATGAAGATATGATCGGCAGGGAGATAAAAAGGGGTCCGAACATAGTCCCCTTGGAGCAATTTCCCGAAATTTCGCCTGTAGCTACTTTGTCGGTGTTGTTGAAAGTGGGTGACAATATAACCACGGACCACATTTTGCCCGGAGGAGCCCAGGTAACTGCACTGCGTTCCAATATACCCGCAATCAGTGAATATATCTACAGCCGGGTGGATCCGGACTTTGTCAAAAGGGCCAAGCAGGCAGGTCA
>CAJXKR010000229.1 GCA_913055815.1 uncultured Desulfohalobiaceae bacterium
CATATATTGTTCCATTAGCGGCTACGGCCAGACCGGGGATTACAGCCATCAACCCGGACACGACGTTAATTATCAGGCCCTGTCCGGGGTGCTTGATATGATCGGCGATCCTGACAAAGGACCGACTATACCCGGGGTGCAACTGGGAGATATGGTAGGCGGAGGTTACAACGGGGCAGTGGGTATAATGATGGCACTGTTTTCCAGGCAGAAGAACGGCTACGGCCAATATATCGACATCTCCATGACCGACGGCTTAACAGGTCTTTTGCCCCTGGTGCTGGAAATGGGCAAGCTTTCTTCCAGTCCGCTCCAGCGAGGGGACTGGATTTTTTCCCACCGGTATGCGTGCTACAATACCTATGAAACCGCGGACAAGAGATATCTCGCCGTAGGTGCGGTGGAGAACAAGTTCTGGAAGAACCTCTGCGAGCATATGGGGTGTCCGGAATATGCACCCCATCAGTACAACGATGAGAAGAGGCAGGAGATAATAGGCTTTTTCCGGGAGAAGTTTGCGCAAAAGACCTTGCAGGAGTGGGAAAAGGAACTGCAGGGGCTGGAGGTTTGCTGCGAGCCGGTCAAAAACTTGAATGAGGTCTTGGAGGATCCGCTTTTCAGACAAAGGGGCAGTATACAGGAGTTTCCGGATGAGAAGGGCAATTCCAGACCCACCCTGGGTGTGCCCATAAATCTTGAAAAGGATCCCGGGGAATTGCGCACACCTCCCCCAACCTTTGGCAGGGATACGGAAAGAATTATCCAGGAACTGGGCTATGGACAGGAATATATTCAATCCCTGCAAGAGCATGGGGTGATGTGAGGCCTCGCTTATGCTTTTGCTACCACCTGCCCCAACACTTAATACGGCTTGACTTAATCCATTAATTTTAATAAGAGCAAGTTATTAGTATCAAAAATCAATAAATTGAATTCTAGAATTCAGGTTGGTTTAGGAGCGTAGTACAGTTTCTCTCAAATCAAAAAGGCATGGAGAGGTGTTATGAGAAAAATTTTGACTTGTAGTTTGAGTTTTCTGCTTGTGTTTGTGTTTGTTGCTTCGGTCGGGGCACAGGAAAAGGATACCCCCAAAACAGTGATCAATACAGTAAACAAGGCTGCCAAGTTCTTGTCCGAAAAGGGAGACGCCGGGTTGGAGGAATTCAACAGCAAGGACGGGCGTTTTGTGACGAAAAAGATCTATCCCTATGTTGCTGAATGTTCAAAAAACACCTGTGCTGCCCATCCAGTCAAGCCGGAGCTGGTAGGCAAGGACCTGTCCAATTTGCAGGACCCGAAAGGGAATTACTTTACTTTGGAAATATGTATGATTTCTGACGAACGCCCGGAAAGAGGTGGCTGGATCAAGTATTGGTGGCCCAAACCGGGTGAATCCGAACCTTCCCAGAAGTTTTCCTATGTAAAAAAGGCTGTGGGTACACCCTATACCGTGGTTGCAGGGTTTTGGTCCGAGGACTTTACAGTGGATAAGCTAAATAAGATGTTGGAATAATCCAACCTGCTAGTATAGGCAATAGATTTTCATGTCTATGGGAGCTATGGTTAAGATTGCCCATGCTTCGTTGTGCCCGCCAGGGCATGGGAGTTAACATCAATTCAAAAGGATGAGTAAAATGAAAAGAACTAGCTTGGTAATATGTTTTGTTCTGGTTTTCGTGTTCGGAGTTAGCTGGCATGCATTTGCACAGAGTGACAAGGGTACTGCCAGGGAAGTGATTAAACTGGCCAACAACGCGGCGGATTTTTTGTCTGAAAACGGCAAGTCCGGAATTGAGGAGTTCAAGGACAAGGACGGGCGCTTTGTCAAGGAAGATATTTATGTATACGTGGGAAATTGCGACAGGAATACCGCAGTGGCCCATCCTTTTAAACAGGAGATTGTGGGTAAGGATCTAAGCAATCTGCAGGACCCCAAAGGGAATTATTTTGCCCTGGAAATGTGCATGATAAAAAAGGAGAGGCCCAAAAAAGGCGGATGGGTGGAATATTGGTGGCCCAAGCCCGGGGAGGGGGAACCTACGCGCAAGGTGTCCTACGTCAAGCAGGTACCCGGTACCCCTTATCACGTTGTATCCGGATTTTGGACCGAGAATGAAACCGTGGAGGCATTGAATTCACTTGCAGACAAGATGTACAAAAAATCCCAATAAATCGTGGATAATCACGCAAATAAATAATTAAGGAGCTTGCCTCCAATCCCGGGAGGCAAGCTATACAAATCCAGTGCCGACCCTTCAATGTTTGCGGTTATAGATGCGCGGAGATTGGAAAAACATCTAGTATCAAATCTTGCAGTCCATCCCTAAAATATGTCTTTCACTCAGTATAATTTTAAAACCACTTGCTTTTTTTGGTGATGATGTTAAAAATGGTGTAATTTAGAGTTGTTATTTATAAAATGTCCGGATTTTTCTTTTAAATGATTTTAAAGTTCTTGGAGCATAAGTATGAAGTGGGATTTGTTTTCCAGACTCAAGGTATCACAGCGTATACTGCTGTTATTGTTGCTCGGCATCGGAATGTCAGTAGCCCAGTGGGGAATAACCACTTATGCCACCAACAAGAAGCAGACCTACGACCAGGTCAAAAACAGATTGATGAATTTTGAAAACCAGATCAACAAGGCCTTGGGTGCGGAAGAGCGGTTTTTCAACAACCACAGTGAAGATGCGGTTCAAAAGGTGCATCAGCATATAGGGGCAGCCAGGTCTGAAATCCAGTCCATGCAGGATACAATATTCCGAAAACAGGACCTGCAGGAACTGCAGTCCGTATTGCAAACATACAGGAAGGATTTTGACAAGGTCTCAAATACCATTAACCAAGTTGATGAGAAAAATTCCAAGTTGAAGCAAGTCAATTCCAAACTGACCAATACCATCGATGAATCCAGCAAGAGTTTAACGTCATATATAGGCAAGAAGATGAGCCAGTCTGAAGAGGTTGTGTCTATAATCCGGGAGTTGGATGGAAATTTACAGATTTTGCTGCTGCAGGTGAATCGCCTCTTGATCTTGATACAGGACAAGTTGTTCCTGAAGAATGATGTTGTATCTTTTCAAAAGAATATGCAAAGCAGGATCGAAGAGTTGCAGAATTTAAAGCAGACCCTGAAAGGGGCCACCATTATGACGAAGAGAAGTCAGTACCAAGATTATGCATTCTCCGACAACATAGGTCATATTGTGGATACTATCCCTGCAGTACCCAAGTATTCCAAAAACATCCTGGAGTTGTGGAAACAGAAGATGGAATTGCAGAAAAGTTTGAAGCAAGCCCGTAACGATCTCATAGAACAAAAGGATAAACTCTCCGAATTCGCGAATACAAAGTCAGAAACAGTGCTGACGAGGCTGAATCAATTCAAGGCTTTTTCCCTGTTGATCCTGGGGATTATATTTGTGGGGATCAGTTATCTTATCATCAGGTCGATAATGAAGCCACTTTCCAGATTGGTTAGTTATTCCAAACAAGTATCCCAGGGTGACTTGGACAAAAAGCCGGAGGGAACATTCGGAGCGGAATTCGGGGAACTCAGCAACGCCATGCAACAGATGGTGGGAGACTTGAAGGTCAAGATGGACGAGGCGGAAAAAAAGACACAACAGGCTGCAAGCGAAGAATCAAGGGCAAAAGAGGCGATGCAGGAAGCAGAGGAGGCCAGGCAAAAGGCTGAAAAGGCCAAGGAAGAGGGAATGCAGGAAGCCGCTGACCAATTGCAGGATATTGTATCCAGGATCTCAGCCTCTTCTGAAGAGCTCTCCAGCCAGATAGAGGAGACCAGCCAGGGGGCGGAGGAACAGAAAAACCGTTCTTCCGAGGCAGCCACTTCCATAGAGCAGATAAACAGTTCCATACTGGAGATAGCCAAGAATGCCAACAGTGCCGCGGAATCATCCGAGAATACCGAGTCCAGGGCCAAGGAAGGGGTAGAGGTGGTGGATCAGACCTCGCAGGTCATGAACCAGGTCCACGAGCAGACCGGTGAACTGGAACAGAACATGAACGAGTTGCAGAAACAGGCTGAGGGTATCGGTGAGATAATGAACGTTATAACCGACATAGCGGACCAGACAAACCTGCTTGCACTGAATGCGGCGATCGAGGCAGCCCGCGCCGGGGAGTCAGGGAAAGGGTTTGCCGTAGTGGCGGACGAGGTTAGAAAGCTGGCGGAAAAGACCATGTCCGCAACCAAGGATGTGGAGAAATATATAGACAATATCCAGAAGAGCACCAAGACCAATGTACAGAGCACCTCGGAAGTGACCCAGGCCATTCAAAAGGGTGACAAGCTTGCGAACGATTCCAAGGAGGTCCTGCAAAACATACTCTCCCATGCCCAGGAGGCAGCCAATCAGGTTAGACAGATAGCCACCGCCTCTGAACAGCAGTCCACTGCAGCGGAACAGATCAACAGGTCCAACCAGCCGAGTAGAGTTCCTCAATGTGATTATCCGTAACATCAACATCGTCAACGGTACCCTGTATCTTAATCCCTGCAACCCCAGCTTCACCCTTGTTAACCAGGTCACGAACGATATTATTCTCAAGTCTGATATCACTGATGGAACTATCACTCGCGTTGTAGACGTGGATCCCATTGATTGTGCCCGACTCACTGGTACTATCCGCCTGAACCCCCTCAACTAGCGTATTTTTTACAGTCACATCACTGCTGTTGACCAAGAGAATGCTCGTGTCATCAGATGAGAACGTTCCAGAGGGGGCGAGCTGCAGGCTATCAATTGTTACCCCTGATGCACTGATCTCAAGTGTTCCGTCAATCGTAGCAGCACGGTCACTTGTTGGGTTGCCGGCTCCAGTAATGCTTATACCCGACGTGTTGACATCAACATCCTCATATTTGCCCGGTTCGACGAGAATCGGTGCCTCCTCCACATTCTTAATTGCGCCTTGGATCGATTCGTAGTCCCCGCTGTCATCCTTAGCAACGACTACGAAATTACCGCCGCTCTCATCAACCTGACTCGCCTCACCCTCTTTTACATTAGCGTGGAACGTGGCGGTGAGTTCGTTTGAGTCACTACTATCTTTCTCCAAGCCATGTGTGTCAACGTAGAGCCCGAGCTTGGCACTTTCACCAGGAGTGAGCGTAAGGACACTACTATCACCACTTCCCTGACCCTTATTCAGCGGAGTCAGATCTGAGCCGGTCTTAGCTTTCGAATCGTCACTCGGATAGAAATAGATGGTGCTACTGCTCTCGCCGTCATCGTAGAAATCGGTAGACCCGCCCTCTGTCGCATTGAATTTGACCCAGAAATTGATTGTCTGTGTCCCTTGATTTCGGACCTGCAGTACGTCGTCAATCCAGGTAGTAGCCCGCTGGTTGAATCCGCTTCCCCCGTTGTCGCTGCTGGCGAGGGCCAGTGTGATTTCCCCACCGTCCTTGTGGATGTAATCCT